>CAYWHF010000144.1:0-6487 GCA_964457695.1 uncultured Methylocapsa sp. | reverse complement strand
TTCTCGCTTTGGAGTTGCACCTCCATCCCGGGCGGAATGAAATTAGCGACAAGCGTTGGAATTCCGATGCCGAGATTGACATAAAAACCGTCGCGCAATTCCTTGGAAGCGCGTTCAGCCATCTGATCCCTAGTCCAGGCCATAAAAATTCTCCTCAAGCGGCGGCGCGGCGGCGCGTCGTGCGCTGTTCGATGAGTTTAGCGATATTTGGCGTGTGCACGATGCGCTGGACAAAAATACCGGGCGTATGGATCGCGTCCTTGTCGATTTCTCCGGCTTGAACCAGATACTCGACCTGCGCCACCGTCACTCTGCCGGCCGTTGCCATCATCGGATTAAAATTGCGCGCCGTTTTTCGGTAGACGAGATTGCCTTGGGTATCCCCCTTATAGGCATGTACGATAGAGACATCGGCGGTTAGCCCGCGTTCCATGACGTAAGTGACGCCCTCGAAGTCGCGCAGCTCCTTCCCCTCGGCAATTACGGTGCCAACGCCGGTCCTTGTGAAAAAGGCCGGAATTCCCGCCCCGCCTGCCCTGATGCGCTCGGCAAGCGTGCCTTGCGGATTGAATTCGAGCTCGAGTTTGCCGGAAAGAAAGAGCTCGGCAAAAAGCTTGTTCTCGCCGACATAGGAGGACACCATTTTCTTGATTTGCCCCGTTTCGAGCAGGATCCCGAGCCCCACGCCATCGACGCCTGCGTTGTTCGAGATCACGGTCAAATCCTTGACACCAAGATCGCGAATTGCCTCAATTAATAATTGCGGGATGCCACAAAGGCCGAAGCCTCCGGACATTAAGGTCATTCCATCTTTAAGAATATCCGCCATCGCGGAGCGGGCATCGGGGTAAATTTTGTTCATACGTCGTCCTTGCTGAAATGTCTCGAGCGGCAGCTGGCGGCGCCTTCGCGCAAAACCACCGGGTTCCAGGGCATGGGATCACGGCGCCCGCGCCTGAGCACGCGCGTTATAGGTAACTGAGGAGTTTATACGCCATGCACCGACTTTGCCAAAGGCGCATTGCACGAATTCGCTCGCACCGGCTAACCGCAGGAAACGCCTTGAATTAGCCACGAATTTTTCCCCCGATAAAGCGTGTGTGCGACAGTACGGGCGTGATTGGCTCAGATATGCTAACGGCTCAGAGACCGGGACCCCCACATTTTGGCTGACGGAGTAGTTGTCCGCTTGGCCTTTCGAACAAAAGGGGATTTAAGGCATGAGGCGCCTTGTCATTATTTCACCGAATTCTTCCCGCCGTGGCTTGCGCATTCTGTCTCGGCGGCTGCGCCATACCTATGGCGGTCATCACTCAGCGTGGCGAAATCTTTCGCGGGACTGAGACGTATAACGGACCCGGCACTGAGACCATTAGCATGTCAAATGGCAAAACCACGTGCTCGAGCGACCCGGGCGGTATTAATGTCTTTCATTGCTCCGATGGCCGAACCGGAATTGTGACCTTTACAAACTGTACGGATAAGGGGGGGTGCTCCAGCGGGAGAGTGCGGTTCTCGGACGGAACCGAAGGCGATTTCATTATCGGCGAAGCGGCGCGCCGGATTTGACCCTTGCTTGCATTCAGCGCGCCTGCTGTCACGGGCGCTCCCGCGCAAGTGCCGCATTGATACTGGCCGCCATGCTTCACACCCGCCGCGGTCATGTGGAAGCTATTGTCCTGGAGTAACCTCCTCCTTGGGCGCAGTGTCGTCCGGCTCGACCGCGAAATTAATCTTCACGCTTTTGAGCTTTTCGAATTCGAGCGTTCCTTCGACCATCGTGTCCTCGCTCAAAGTTTTAGTGACTTTGCCGAACCGGATTTGATAGGTTTCTGGGCTGAGCTCTAAGCTGCCATGGGGCGGAATAACGAGCCCGTGTTCGACGGGCTTTGAAGTGAATTTGCCGTCTTTTTCGATGATTTGCCAGATCGCGCCCTTGCCCGCGCCTTCGATGCTCGCTCCGAGAAGGGTCTCGGGCTCATCGCCTTCATTGCTGATTTCGATGATGCAGGCATAGGTGCTGGCGCCGCCCGCCGGCGTCGCGCGGACCCACGGATGGCCGATTTTCAGCTTGCCGGCGGTTTCCATATGGGCCGATGCAGACATCCCTTGACCGAAAGCGAAAACGATTGCCGCGGCACAAACCGCAATCCATAATCTCACGAGCATTTCCTCCGGTTGGCAGAAGTCGATATTCTGACAGCACTTCACCCGTTTTAATCATACGCAACATTTCGCTTGCAACGTTTGGGCGTTAGGCACAGCGCCGTAGGCCATGATCAATTCCTGTTGATCGCTCAAGCGGCAGAGCGCCGAGCTTCTTCTCAACCAGGGTGAGAGTCGCCGCGACAGCCTGGTCCATGTTGTAGGCTGCGTGCCTTGCCAGGCGCCGGCTTTGTGTAGCTAGGAAAAAGCTGTCGAAGCTCCGCAGCCTAGTGTTCGGACACATGGCTGAGAAGATCTGAGACCTTGCCGATGACGTCGATGAAGCCTGCCGGAGGCAAGGCCAGCGCCCCCTCGAACGGGTAATCGAGAAGCCTTGCAACGACGAGGATACTCACGATGCCAACCGTGAAGGACGCTGCCATGGCGACAGCTGTCAACCGGTATTTGATCCCGGAAAACGAGACGAAGAGTGACAGCATGATCGTGAAGCCGATCAGCGCCCACCACAGCGGGACTGGGATACCATTGCTCGCCTGAAAGATTCGCGTCTCGCGCCGGGTGTGCGCCTGTGCCAGAAGTGACAGAATTTCGGCCCTTGTGTCTTGCCGTTCAGGTTCAGTCAGCCCCAGTCTCGCCGCGTCCTGCAACAGGACTAGGAACTTGTGAGCGGTTTCGAGGTCCCCTTGGCGATTTTGCGCCATGATGGGCCATTCACGGTGGACGACGGCTTCCAGATAGGCCTTCTCTGCCGCGAGGACCGTTTTCGCCTGTGCGGGCTCAAGTGTCGCCGCGATCATGGCGACGCCGTGCATAGAACTGATCTCGATATCAACGGCCTCCGCTGACTCGTTATACTCACTCCAGACCTCGTTGATCACAAAGGCAAGGAGCACAGCGAATACGACACCCAGCTGCAGAAAGACAACTGAACCGACATCATGATGGTGACGGCGCAGATCGAACTCAGTAATGTGGTGCAGGAACGCGGTTGCTATCGCAGCAACGATGCCCGCAATCAGTATAATCGAGATGGCGGCCCCATAGGTCATTAGCGATCACACCAATGCGTGGAGCGGACCGGCAGATTTTGTCCGCCGATTGGTATCCTCGAAGCCCTCCGGAGGTTCGTCTCGCCGCAGGCGGTCGAAGACTTCCCCTAACTCTCCACTCAGTTTCACCCGCCGAATTTGTCGTAACTGGTCCCAATTGTCTACCCAATCGCTTCGAAGGTTCGAGGGTCGAAGGAAGAAAGCTGCATGTTGCCGGCGAGGGGAGGTTTATCTTCTAAATCAATTGCACGCGTTTCACACCGGGAAGCACGTGCACAAAGAGATGGACTATGTGACGCGCAAATTGACGGATGAGGAGATGGAGGCTATCGCGGCGTATTTCTCGAGCCTTCCGCCAAGGTGATGGCCGGCGGCTAAACGCCCAGCTCCTCGGGGGCTTACACGCGGGGCGGCATGTTCGCTGCGTCCAAACGTCGGTGAATCAAGGAGACAAGCGAAAGCAGGTCTTCTGCATCGTCTTTGGCCATCGGCCACTTAATCCGCGCCTCGTGGGCCGTCGTATTCCTGAACATACCGAATGTGCCGCGCAGCAAATTAGCGAAGCCCTTTTGCTCGCTTTTTTCGCTTTCGGTTTTCAGGGGGTTGATAGCCAACATCGGCGGGTCGCCGGTAAGTGCGCGGTCAACAAGTGGCGCGCCGTCGTCTGTCAATCCGGTTTGTGTCCGAAGTTTGTCAGCCACGCTTTTCACAGCTTCCAACACCGCGTGAAAATAGTTGTCAGCAAGCAATTCTTCGCGGCAAAAGCGCAAGACGTCGGCATGAACGCCGCGTATGACCAGGTCGGCGCGCAACTCTTGAGCGCGTCGCTGTGCTTCAGATAGTGTGCGGGCCTGCTCCACAGCAGCAAGCGTTCCTGCTGCATCCATAGCAAGCCCAGCGAAAGCGAGCGCTTGATTAAGTTTGGCGCGCATGGGCTCGAAGCGTTCAGGAAATCGGACGAACCGCTCCGGCTTCATTGCATGTCGTATGAAGCCTAAAATTCGGGTGCGATCTTGCCGTTGGTTTTGATCTTGGGCAAAGGCGTTATAGAGCCGGTAACGTTTCGTCAGGGTTGGATCAACGTCGGCAATCGTGCACGTTTCAAGCAAATGCGCGATTTCTGAGCCGGTAAGGCCATCGTTGGTGTCGCCGAGCGCCTCCGCTATGGCCGTTAGCTGCGCCTGCGTAAAACAAGTCATCGGTCTATGGTATACGCCACTTATCGGGCCTTCCGGCCTTGGTAAAACGCACCCGTTCGACAAACGGTGGCTTTCCATTACTTAACTCTTTGGCGCGATTTATGGCTTCTGCCTGAGTAGGGAGGACGTCGCTCGCTCTCCCCGAATTAGGCTTCCTAACGGCAAAATCTCCCTGCGGTCGCCGTTCTACAAACAAACGATTCTTACTCATATCAACCTGCCTTCGTCAGAACTGTAACCCGCAACATGTAGCGGCTGTGAGCCAGTGACGCCACAATATATACTACGGCAAGAAGTTTTTCAACGGCAGCCGGGTCACGGACGAACGAAGTGAATCGAGTTAGGAGATAGAGGATCCAGACGGCAGCAAGTGGAATTTAAGACCCCGAGCTGAGAATCACCCCCGCCACCTTCGCGCGGCGGCATCATCTTCGGTCTTCGCCTCGACCCAACCGCCGGTGCCGTCATTACGATGCTGTTTCTTCCAGAAGGGCGCCTCGGTTTTTAAATAGTCCATGAGAAAACGCGCGGCGGCGAAAGCCTCGGCGCGATGCGCGGCTGCAGTTACCACAAGCACAATCGGCTCGCCCGGCCGGATCAAACCATAACGGTGGATGGCAACAATGCCTTCGACGGGCCAACGCTTCGCCGCCTCACGCGCGACGCGGCGCATTTCTTCTTCCGCCATGCCGGGATAATGCTCGATTTCGAGCGCCGCGAGCGCGCCGCCTTCGTCGCGGCAGAGCCCAGCGAAAGTGACAAGCGCGCCGATGCCGGAGCGCCCCTCCGTGAAGCTGGCCGCCTCCGCCGCCGCATCGAAAATTTCTTTTTGGACGCGCACGAGAATCCGGGCGCTCACGGCGCTATCCCCCGGTCATCGGCGGAAAGAAGGCAATCTCGCGCGCACCGCCGATCAAAGCATCGTGCTTGACATGGGTGCGGTCGAGCGCCGCGCGCATCGTTTTGATGTGCGCGAAGGCGGCGGCGTAATTGTCGCCTTGGCCGCTGAGCCAGCCCATGAGTTCGCCAACCGTCTTGATGTTTTCGGGCGGCGCGAGCTCTTCCTCGGTCTTGCCGATACGTTCGCGCACCCAGGCAAAATAAAGCGCTCTCATCGCTTAAACCTCCGGCCTTCCGCGTGAAAGAATTCGCTCGTCACTCTGCGACGAGTTCCTTAAGGCCAGCCCGAAAATAATCCCAGCCCGTGTAAAGCGTCAAAAGCGCGGAAACCCACAACAGCACCAAGCCCGTCATGGTTACACCCGGAACAATGTCATCGCCGGATGGTCCGGCGATGAGAAAGCCGAGCGCGACGAGCTGGAGCGTGGTCTTCCATTTGGCGACATTGCTCACCGGAACCGACACTTTGAGCTCGGCCAAAAACTCGCGCAGCCCTGAGACGAGGATTTCGCGGCAGAGAATAATGATCGCCGCCGCCAGCGAATAGCTGGCGATCGTATGGTCGGCGGCGAGCATCATTAATACGGCGGACACCAGCAGCTTGTCGGCGATCGGATCGAGCATGCGGCCGATCCGCGACTGCTGGGACCACGCACGTGCGAGATAGCCATCCAAAAAATCCGTAACCCCGGCCGCAACGAAAATAGCGAGGGCTAGCCAGCGCGCAAAGGCTAATTCAGGCCAAAACAGGCAGCCTGCCACCACAGGCACCACGATCACCCGTCCATACGTTAGGATATTTGGCAGGCTCCAGGCTAGGCCTGTGCCTTTTGCCATTGTCGTGACTGCCATGGCCCGGTTCAAACTCCTTCGGAAGCTTGGTCTATCGTCCATGAGCATTTCGCCCGTCGGAATGGGCGGCGCCCAAAACGTCTGGTCTCACTATTGTCTGACACGATCGTGGAAAAAATCATAGACCAACTGCGCGGTCGCCGCATTTATTCCCGGCACTTTCGCGTAATCGGCAAGCGCTGCGCGGGAAACCGCCTTGGCGGTGCCAAACGCATGCAAGAGGGCCCGTTTGCGCGCCGGGCCTATCCCCGGGATTTCATCAACCGGACTTAGGGTGAAAGCCTTTTTCCGGCGTGCCCGGTGGGGCCCTTTCGCGGAACG
>CAYWHF010000143.1:0-6509 GCA_964457695.1 uncultured Methylocapsa sp. | reverse complement strand
TCAGGTTGTTTTACCCGTCTAGCCAATTCCAAACCTGACAGCAATGTCTAAACCCGTTTTGGTCTTGTGCTGATTTCGATCTTGAACGTCCAAAGTTTGGATCCAAGACGTTTCCCCGACTTTCGCAAAACTGGGGCAGATCTCATTACCTCGAACCGGGTGCAAGCAACGCTGCGGGCGCTATTCGGCGAGCCCGGCAAGCTCGTACAAAGCATGTATTTCGAGGGCAATCCGGCAACATGGGCGCATCAAGACACTTATTATCTTGACTCAGAGCATATCGGCGCGATGACAGCAGCCTGGTTTGCCGTCGAAGATATCAAGCCCGGCGGCGGCCGATTCTATATTTATCCGAGGTCCCATCTTTATGACGTGGCTAAAAACAGCGGCGTATATGACATTGCTTTCAATCATGCCCGCTATAAGGACCTCGTCAAGCGTGCGATCGAAGACCAAGGATTTGAGTGCCGCGCCCCGGCATTGTCCAAAGGGGACGTGCTATTCTTTAACGCAAAAACCATCCACGGCAGCCTCGAGTCGCCCGATCCGCAATATTCGAGACGGTCTTTCACCGCCCATTACATCCCGGACTCCCACAGGTTTTTACAGCACCAAAGCACGATCAAACCCTTAAAACTCAAATCCATCAATGGCATGAATGTTAATCATCCAAAGGATCTGACTTATTTCAGCAATCGCGTCATTCTGGCCGTAGAGACGACGTTTCCGAAGTCGTTCCAGCTCGCAAAGCGGCTTGTGACCAAGGCGGCCACCAGTCTGTCGCTTGGTTAAAGTCGAGACGAGACTGTAGACGTGAACCGGCATTATGGCGCCGTCCCGCACGAGTGAATGCAGCTTGTTGGGGCTTTACCGTAGACAAATCAACGCGGCATAGCTTCAATCAGATGTCGAGCATTAGCCGCGCGGGATCTTCCAGCGCTTCCTTGACAAGCACCAAAAAAGTTACCGCCTCCTTGCCGTCGACGACGCGGTGATCATAGGTCAGCGCAAGATACATCATCGGCCGGATCTTGGCCTTGCCGTTTATCGCGACGGGCCGCTCCTGAATCTTGTGCATCCCCAAGATGCCCGACTGCGGAGGATTCAAAATTGGCGTCGACATCAGCGACCCATAGATACCGCCATTGGTGATGGTGAAGGTGCCGCCCTGCATCTCTTCGATCTGCAGTTCGCCCGCGCGGGCACGCTTCCCAAGACCGGCAATGGCCTTTTCGATCTCTCCAAGGCTTAGGCGATCGCAATCGCGGACGACGGGCACGACTAGGCCTTTGTCCGTGCCGACGGCGACGCCGAGGTGATAGTAATTCTTATAGATCATGTCGGCGCCGTCGATTTCAGCATTGACCGCCGGAACCGTTTTCAGCGCCCCGACACAGGCCTTTACGAAAAATCCCATGAACCCGAGTTTGATGCCGTGTTTTTGTTCAAAAGCGTCCTTGTAGCGCGCGCGCAAATTTATGACCGCACTCATATCGGCCTCGTTGAAAGTCGTCAGCATGGCGGCGGTATTTTGCGCATCCTTGAGCCGCCGCGCGATCGTCTGGCGAAGCCTTGTCATCGGAACACGCTCTTCCCGGTCCCCGTCGGAAGAGAGGGCCGGGGATGGCGCCACAAACGGCACGGGCTGCGGGGCAGGGGCCTCAGCCACGGTGGGAGGTTTTGCAACAAAATCGAGAACATCGCTCTTGAGCACCTGGCCGTGCTTGCCTGATCCCGCGATCATTGCCGGGTCAAGTCCGTGATCGGCGGCGACCTTGACCGCGGCGGGCGAAGGAGACGCGGACCGAGCGGCTGGCGCCGGGACAGACTGAGAGTCGGATGTCTCGGGCGCAACACCCGCCTGCGCCACAGGCGCGGCAGGGGTTGTTTGAGAAGGTTTGGCCGCGACCTTGGGAGCCGCGGCTGCTGGGCCGTCACCAATCTGGCCGAGCAAAGCGCCGACGGCGACCGTATCGCCTTCTTTCACGACGATTTCGGATAGAACCCCGGAGGCTGGCGCGTTGACTTCAAGCGTTACTTTATCGGTTTCAAGCTCGACGACCGGCTCGTCCGCTTTGACATGCTCCCCGGCCGTCTTGAACCAGCGCCCGACGGTCGCTTCGCTGACCGATTCGCCTAACGCGGGCACGCGAATTTCAATTGTCATCTGTTCCACCCAAATTCACGACGCGTCCTGTCGAGAGAGCCAAGTCCTCAGGCTGCGAATGCCTCGCCCATAAAAGCCTCAACTTCGGCCAAATGCTTCCTCATTAGCCCTGTCGCAGTTGCGGCTGAGGCCGGCCTTCCGGCATAAACCGGCCGCTTGGATTTGCAGCCCACTTGTTGAAGCACCCATTCGAGATAGGAACCGACGAAATGCCAGGCGCCCATGTTTTTTGGTTCCTCCTGGCACCAAAAGACTTCGGCCTGTTTGAACCGCGACAAAATCGCCACAAGAGCCTTGAGCGGGAAAGGATACAGCTGTTCAACACGCAGGAGATAGATATCGCTTGCTCCTCGCCTCTCCCGTTCCTCGCAGAGGTCGTAATAGACTTTGCCGGAACACAAAACGACCCGCCGGATCTCGGCGTCTTCTGCGAGGGAGATTGGCCCGCGTGCGGTTTCGGCGTCGTCGAGCAAGAGGCGATGAAACGAATTGCCAATCACCAGGTCGTCGAGCTTCGACACCGCGCGCTTGTGGCGCAATAGCGATTTTGGTGTCATGAGGATCAGTGGCTTTCGGATATCGCGTTGCAATTGGCGGCGCAAAATATGAAAGTAATTTGCGGGCGTCGAACAGTTGGCAACCTGGATGTTGTCTTCGGCGCAAAGCTGCAGATAGCGTTCAAGCCGGGCCGAGGAATGTTCCGGACCCTGGCCTTCGAAGCCATGTGGCAAGAGACAGACAAGGGCCGACATGCGCAGCCATTTGCGTTCGCCTGAGGAAACGAACTGGTCGAAAACGACCTGCGCGCCATTGGCAAAATCGCCGAACTGGGCTTCCCACAAGACGAGCGCGTTTGGCTCGGCGAGCGAATAGCCATATTCGAAGCCGAGCACGGCTTCTTCCGACAGCATCGAGTTGATGACTTCAAATCGCGCCTGTTCGTTGCGGATATTATTTAACGGAATATAGCGGGCTTCCGTCTCCTGGTCGATCAGGACGGAATGGCGCTGCGAAAATGTGCCGCGCTCGCTGTCCTGACCGGCGAGACGGACAGGGTAGCCTTCGTCGACGAGCGATCCGAAGGCAAGCGCTTCGGCCATGGCCCAATCGATGCCCTCTGCGCTCTCAATCATTTTGCGGCGGTTCTCGAGCAGACGGCCTATGGTGCGGTGAAGGTTGAAGCCTTGCGGAACCGACGTCAGGCGTATTCCCATTTCGACAAGGCGCATACGGTCTATGCCCGTGCGGCCGCGCCGTTCTTCTTCAACTCCCGCGGCCGCAGGCCTGAAGCCCGCCCACCGGCCATCGAGCCAGTCGGCCTTATTGGGTTTATACGATTGACTTGCCTCGAATGCGGTTTCGAGATGATGACGCCAATTCGCTTGCAGCCTTATGACCTCTCCCTCGGCAATGACTCCTTCGGCGACAAGCTTTTCTGTATAGATTTCGAGCGCCGTCTTGTGCGAGCGGATTTTCTTATACATGACCGGCTGAGTGAACGCGGGCTCATCGCTTTCATTATGGCCGAACCGCCGGTAGCAAAACATGTCGATGACCACCGGCTTGTGGAATCTCTGGCGGAATTCCGTCGCCACTTTCGCGGCATAGACCACGGCCTCCGGATCATCTCCGTTCACGTGAATGATCGGCGCCTCGACCAATTTGGCCTGATCCGACGGATAGGGCGACGACCGCGAATGGCGCGGCGCGGTGGTAAAGCCGATCTGATTGTTAATGATGAAATGGATCGAGCCCCCGGTCTTATATCCTTTGAGCCCAGACAGGCCAAAACATTCGGCGATGACACCCTGGCCCGCGAATGCCGCATCGCCATGAATGAGGAGCGGCAGAACTTTCGTACGCTCCACGACATCGTGCAGCTGGTCCTGCTTGGCGCGCACCTTGCCGAGAACGACGGGATCGACAATCTCAAGGTGGGATGGGTTCGCGGTCAATGAGAGATGGACTCGATTGCCGTCGAAGTCGCGGTCGGCGGAGGCGCCAAGATGATATTTGACGTCGCCCGAGCCCTCGACGTCGTCTGGGGTGAAGGAACCGCCCTTGAACTCGTTGAAAATGGCCCGGTGCGGCTTGCCCATGACATGGGAGAGAACATTTAAGCGCCCGCGGTGGGCCATGCCCAGCACAATATCTTGAACGCCCAAGGCACCGCCGCGCTTAATGATCTGTTCGAGCGCCGGAATCATTGCTTCGGCGCCGTCAAGCCCGAAACGTTTGGTGCCGGTATACTTGAGGTCGATAAATTGCTCAAACCCCTCCGCTTCGACGAGCTTATTGAGAATTGCCCGCTTGCCCTCCTTCGTAAAGATGATCTCCTTTCCCGGACCTTCAATCCGCTGTTGCAGCCAGCTTTTCTCGGCCGGATCCGAGATATGCATGAATTCGAATCCTATGGTGCCGCAATAGGTACGGCGCAGGATTTTCAGCATTTCAGGAATGGTTGCGAACTTGAGCCCGAGCACGCCATCGAGAAAAATTTTCCGGTTATGGTCCGCTTCGCTAAATCCATAAGCGGCTGGATGAAGCTCCTCATGATCTCTCGGAGGCTCTATGCCAAGCGGGTCGAGATTGGCGTGGAGATGCCCGCGCATGCGATAGGCGCGGATCATCATCAAGGCGCGCACCGAATCGCGAGTCGCGCGCAAAAGCTCCTCGGAAGAAAACAGGCCCCCCTCTTTTGCCTTGGCCTCGAGCTTGGCACCGATTGCGGTTCGGGTCTCGCGCCAATTCCCGTCAAGCGCGGAAATGAGCTCATCCGCCCCGTTGGCCGGAAGGCTGCGCTGCCTCCAGCGCGGGCCTTGCACGCGCTTCGCGACGGCCGTGCTATCGTCACGCAATTCTGCGAAAAATTCCTGCCACGATGGATCGAGCGAGGCGGGATCGCGCACGTAACTTCCCGCGAGCTGTTCGATATAGGCCGCATTGGCGCCGTCGAGAAACGAGGTCCTGGCAAAGCCAAGATTCGGAGCCGAGCGCCCGCCCGGTCCACCGCCCGCACCATTTGGATTACCGTTCGTGTCTTGGCGCGCCATTCAAATCTCCTGCTCACGAAAATTTCGCCGAGTGGCAGCCTTGCCTGGCTCGCCTCGGCCTCGCTGCGGATCTTCCGGCCAAAGCTGCCGCGGGGACGGCAGCAATCGCTTTGTTAAAGGTCCGCCTCCTCGCCGCCAAATCGACCTCCTGCAACGATCCCGCCTGTCCCAATAAAAGCGCCGGCTCTTTGTAGCAACCTCCGTTTAATAAATGTGGACATCGCAGCCCTTTCTCAAGTTCTGGCTTATCCGCGCAACATATCGGCAAGTGTCTTACCTAACCTCGCCGGCGAAGGCGACACCTGAATTCCTGCCGCTTCCATGGCGGCGATCTTATCCTCGGCGGCTCCCTTGCCGCCCGCGATGATCGCGCCGGCATGGCCCATGCGCCGGCCAGGGGGTGCGGTGCGGCCTACGATAAAGCCAACGACCGGTTTCTTGCGGCCGCGCCTTGCTTCATCGGCGAGAAACTGCGCGGCATCCTCTTCGGCCGAGCCGCCAATTTCGCCGATCATGACAATGGATTTCGTAAAATCATCGGCCAGGAACAATTCCAATATTTCGATGAATTCGGCGCCTTTGACCGGATCACCACCGATACCGACCGAGGTCGTCTGGCCGAGCCCTTCGAACGTGGTCTGAAAGACCGCCTCGTAGGTCAAGGTTCCCGAGCGCGAAACAATACCGACCGAACCGGGCCTAAAAATATCGCCCGGCATGATGCCGATCTTGCATTCCCCGGCAGTCATGACGCCGGGGCAGTTCGGACCGATGAGACGCGATTTCGTTCCGCACAGCGCCCGCTTGACCTTGATCATATCTGAAACCGGAATGCCTTCGGTGATGCAGACGATGAGCGGCATTTCCGCGTCGATTGCTTCGCAGATCGCGTCTGCTGCCCCTGAAGGCGGGACATAGATCACGCTTGCATCGGCGCCGGTGGCGCCACGCGCCTCGGCAACAGTATCAAAGACGGGCAGGCCAATATGTGTCGCTCCTCCCTTACCGGGCGACACACCTCCAACCATATTTGTGCCATAAGCAATCGCCTGTTCGGAATGGAACGTTCCATTCTTGCCGGTAAATCCCTGGCAAATGACTTTCGTATCCTTGCCGGCGAGTATAGCCATGTTCAGGCCCTTCCGGCTGCTGCAATGATTTTTTGCGCGGCATCGTCGAGGTCGTCGGCGGGAATGACGTTAAGGCCGGCTTTCGCAATGATTTTTTTTCCTAAGTCGGCGTTCGTGCCCGCGAGTGCGGCTGAGAGGAGCGCAACATTCTCAACTGCT
>CAYWHF010000142.1:0-6522 GCA_964457695.1 uncultured Methylocapsa sp. | reverse complement strand
CACTTGACGCAAGAGGGGACCTACCAACACTCTGGTGGCGGAAAGAGGACCGGACATGGTGCAGGCCGCCATCGCTGATATCACGGAGCGCATTCGCGCGCGCAGCCAAACTTCGCGTGAAAGATATCTCGCGCGTATCCAGGCGATGAGCAAATCCGGGCCGCGCCGCCGCGTGCTTGGATGCGCCAATCTCGCGCATGGCTTTGCCGCTTGCGAGCGCCATGAAAAGCGGGCCATGCAAAGTGGTGGTCCGGCCAACCTTGCAATAGTGACGGCCTATACCTACATGCTTTCGGCGCATCAGCATTATGAGCGGTTTCCAGCAATAATTAAGAAAGCGGCGCGCGAGGCGGGCGGCATCGCCCAGATAGCCGGCGGCGTGCCCGCCATGTGCGATGGTGTGACGCAAGGCCGCGCCGGCATGGAACTTTCACTCTTTTCGCGCGACGTCATTGCCATGTCGGCGGCAATCGCTTTATCGCATGATATGTTCGATGCCGCGGTCTTTCTGGGCGTTTGCGACAAGATCGTGCCGGGGCTTGTGATTGCGGCCCAGGCCTTTGGGCATTTGCCTGCTGTGTTTATTCCGGCCGGGCCGATGCCCTCCGGCTTGTCCAATCATGAGAAGGCAAAGGTCCGCCAGCATCATGCCGAAGGTAAGGCAAGCAGTGACGAACTGCTTGCGGCGGAATCCGCCGCCTATCATTCACCCGGTACCTGCACCTTTTACGGAACCGCGAACACAAATCAAATGCTGATGGAGGCGATGGGACTGCATTTGCCTGGCAGTTCCTTTGTCAATCCCAATACGCCCTTGCGGGACGCGCTGACCGCCGCGGCTGTGGAGCGCGTCCTGGCACTTACCGCGCTTGGAAATGATTACACGCCCGTTGCGTCGATTCTCGACGAGCGGGCTTTTGTGAATGGCATCGTCGCCTTGCATGCAACAGGGGGCTCGACCAATCATGTCATTCATCTCGTTGCCATGGCTCGAGCGGGAGGAATCATCTTAACGCTCGATGATTTCGCCGATCTTTCCAAAGCCGTTCCCCTGCTGACGCGGATCTACCCGAACGGCACCGCGGATGTGAATCATTTCACAGCCGCCGGAGGGACAGGATTTCTTCTCGCAACGCTGCTCGGCGCGGGTCTCCTTCATAATGATGCAAGGACGGTCGCGGGCCATACGCTCGAATTTTATGGCAAGGAGCCTTATCTTGATGGCGGCAAACTTGCATTTCGAGCGGCAGCCGCCAAGAGCCGTGATGAAACGGTCTTGCGCCCGGTGGAAAATCCGTTCAGCCCAGACGGCGGTTTGAAAATACTCGACGGCAATCTGGGCCGCGCGGTAATGAAGGTCAGTTCGGTTGCGCCGCAGCATCGCAAGGTTCGCGCAAAAGCACGGATTTTTCATGCGCAGGAAGAGGTGGAGGAAGCCTTCCGCGCAGGTGAACTCGAGACCGACGTGGTTGCTGTGGTGAGTTTTCAGGGGGCGAAAGCGATCGGCATGCCGGAGTTGCATAAGCTCACGCCCGTCCTCACTTCGGTGATGTCGCGGGGACATAATGTTGCGCTTGTTACCGATGGGCGCATGTCAGGAGCGTCAGGGAAAGTCCCGGCAGCGATTCACCTCACGCCGGAGGCGATTGATGGCGGCCCGATTGCCCGGCTGCGGGATGGCGATATAATCGCGCTCGACGCGGAAGCGGGTACATTGACAGTGGAGGTTCCGTCCTCGGCTTTGCTTAGCCGCCCACCAGCTGTCCCTGACCTCGAAGCCCATGTGCATGGTTATGGACGCGACCTATTCCAAGTCTTTCGCGACAATGTAGGCGCAACAGACCTTGGAGCCAGCGCCTTTGGCTGATCTCTGACAGACTTGGACACAAGCCTTGATGCTTTATCCGCATGGCGAGGCGACGTTGGCGATCCTTCGCCGCACGCCCGTCATTCCGGTGGTCACGGTCCAGACCGTTGAGGGCGCAATCGCCCAGGTCCGCGCATTGATTGCGGGAGGGCTGACTGTGCTCGAAGTCGCTTTACGCACGCGAGCCGCAATGGCAGCGGTGACGGCACTCGCCAAGCAATTTCCAAATGCGACAATCGGCGCTGGAACAGTTGTGCAGGCGGACCAGATCAAGAGCGCCGCAGCTGCTGGGGCAGCTTTTCTGGTTAGTCCCGGCATGACACCGCTTCTTGTCGAGGCGGCCGTCAATTCTCCGATTCCTTTTCTGCCTGGCGCGGCAACCGTATCCGAGGCACTCGCACTTCACGAGCGTAGGTTTGAAGCATTAAAATTCTTTCCTGCGGAGGCGGCAGGCGGGGTAAAGTATCTCGCCTCGCTCGCAGGGCCGCTGCCCAATTTGATTTTCTGTCCGACCGGCGGTATCGACGCGCAAAGGGCCCCGAGCTATCTTGCGCTTGCCAATGTTGCTTGTGTCGGTGGCTCCTGGATGGTCGCGCCGGAGATTATAGCAGCGCCAGACTATGCCAATATCGAACAGCTCGCGCGGGAAGCTTCCGCCCTCGGCCGCCGTCTTTGAAACGGCAGAGGGCATGGCCGGGGCCGAAGAAGATAGACTGCGCAAGGCAATTATCGATGCCTGCCTGGCCATGAGCCGCGACGGCATCAATCAGGGCACATCAGGCAACATATCGGTGCGCTGGAAATCTGGCCTCCTGATTACGCCCTCCGGCATTGCATATGAAGCACTGACGCCCGAAGACATCGTCTTTATGAATATGGACGGAAGCTGTGAGCACCCGCTCTCGCCCTCATCCGAATGGCGTTTTCACCGCGACATTTTGCGTGAGCGCGCAAACGTCAATGCGGTGGTTCATGCCCATCCGGTTTACGCCACGGCCTTTGCGATCTGCGGCATGGAAATACCGGCAGTGCATTATATGATAGCCGCCGCAGGCGGCCCGACCATTCGCTGCGCCCGCTACGCCACTTTTGGTACGGAGGAGCTTTCCAATGCGGTGCTGGAAGCAATGAGCGACCGCAATTGCGCGCTTATGAGCAATCACGGCATGGTCGCTACCGGCCGCGGCCTTTCAGAGGCAATATGGCTTGCGGGCGAGGTCGAAACGCTTTGCAGACAATATGCCGCCGCCCTGCAAATTGGCACGCCGCGCGTGCTTGGCGCGGACGAAATCGAAAAGACGATTGAAAAATTCAAAACCTACGGTCCGAAGCGCAAGCCAGGTGCAGGCTAGGCTTTATTTGCCGGCTCCAACGGAGCGCGGGCTTACAATCGCTCAATGAGCGTGTATTTGCCCACACATATTGGCTGAAAGGCGCGCCTCATTTGCGCGCGCTGGCGATTCTATATACAGAGCTCGCCGGTTTGGTGAGCCAATGGTAACCGGATCTCAAGACATCCTGCTTATCGCGAGGCGATCTCGTTGTCAGGCAGCCAATGAGTCCTGACTTCAAATTATCGATCAAAGGCGCCTTGCCCGGCGGTGTCGGGTTGATACTCAGCTTTCGCAATAAATGGTTCACCTGATAAACCCAGGCGCGCCGCGTCTCTTCTCGCATATAAAAGAGAATGCTCATCGTCACCGAATAGTCGTCCAAATTTCTCACCCAGTGCGGCGCATTTACGGGTATGTGCAAGCCCTTGCCCGGGGCCAAGTCGAACACTCTCTCTTTTGCGTGGAACTCGTCGCGGAATTCGATATGGCTTCCGTCCACCGCATTAAACGTCTCGATGTCCGCCTCGCTCAAAATTTCTCTGTCGTTGCGATCGAAAAGATGGGCTTCTTTGTTGCCATGAATCTGAAAGAGAAAATTCGTCTCCGAATCCATGTGGTAATGCGTGACGGAGTTTGGTGATCCGACAAAAATGCTGACGCATGACCACAAGATCTGCTCTCTAAGCGGAACGCCGCACGAAACTTCAAGGTCCCGTAATAAATTGTCGAGCAGATCCTGATAGGCGGGATCGATCTGCGCGCCAGTTATCAAGACCCAAGACCCGGACTCTTCTATGTGTCTGATCGCTTCATGCACGCGATCGATTGGCTGAAAATTCGTCCACTGCTTGGAGACATTTGCTAAACTTTCGGCAGCTTTGAAAAGCACATAATGATTCCGGTCGCCCCGATTCGAAGCGATTACGGTTTTTGCGAGGTCGGCAAGCCGGGCTAGATCGAATAATGGAGCATCGGCCAAATAATGAGAAAATGCAAACGGCTCATGATTGAGTTGGGTGCTAAATGGGCCTGAGGTATTGTCGAGCAGGCTCGAAGAACCGGAGCTGGTCAGCGAGACGCTTGCAGACTGCATGGCGCATTCTTCTCGAAGTTCTGGAGATTTGGGTGAGGCATATCACCGCATCGCAATCGTTGTCCACATTGGCCGGAGACACAGCACCTGGAGCCCGCGTTGCCGATCATGGTAACCGGCAAAGATAAAGGGCGAAATCGGGCCTTCCGGTCGAGAAAATCATGCAGGACTTGGTCTCGTGCAAGCCCCAACGCCCGCAAGCGCTTTGCGGGCGCTTCTCCCAAAGCCCAATTCTAGGCGTCAGCGTCAGACGTCGTAAGATCCGTCGTCGCCCGAACCATAGTCGCTTCCATAGTCCGAGGCGTCCTGGATGTCGTCTTGGTCCTGATCGGCATCTTGCTGGTAGTCTTGCGCATATTGCGCATTGTCGGCGGCGTCTTGCTGAGCGTCTTGGGCGGCATCCTGCTGTGCGAGGCTCGATCCCGGAGAGTCATAATAGTTGTTGACAATCGTGTCGCCGCCAAAGCCTGGGTTCATCCCCCCAAAACCGCTGCCAATTCCTAGCGCATTATTGTGCCCGGCAAAGAGGCCGCGAATCGAATCGGCAAGCAGCACGCCGCCTGCAACACCCGCGGCGGTGCCAAGCGCCCCGGTCAAGAATCCGCCGCCGCCGCCGCCGCCCCATGGCCCCGGAGCGGGAGCGGGACCGGACGGAGCGTAGCCCTGCGGGGGCCGCTGCCAGCCGCCCTGCGGCGGCGCTTGATTCCAACCTCCGCCAGATGGCGGCGGCGGCGCGGGCGCGCGCGGAGAAGGTGATGGTCCGCTCCCGCCAAACAAGGATCCAAGCCCGCTCAAAAATCCCCCCGGACGCGGCTGGCTTGCGGCTCTGTTCTCGAGTTCCTTGACCTTGCCTTCGAGTTCTTGCAGACGGTTATTTGCAGCCTGCAGCGCCTGGTCTTGGACAAGAACCGTCTGCGCCAAGAAATAGGGTGCGTAAGGCTGGGTCTTGGTCGCGTCCTGAATCAATGTTTCGGCTTCCTGATCGCGCGGCGTATTGGCCGCGCCGCGCATCCGGTCGAACAAGCCTGTCAGCAATTGGCGTTCTTCGGGTGACATTTGCTACCTCCCTGTGGGCGGGGGTTTTCCCCGCGTGCAAATATAAGCGGTTTTTGGGAGGCGCCAAGGGTCGTGCCGCTTGGCTTAAGGCCGAGCTGCTTGCCTCGGCGGCGGCCTGCTCGTAAAGATCTTTCGCTCCAGCAAGGCTTGATAAAACTATGAATGAAAACAAGAATTTCGCGCGCGTCCCGGCCGCAAAACTGCCGCGTGGCTTTGCCGACCGGGGGTCCGGAGAGATCGTGGCAACCGGAAAAATGCTCACAAAAATCCGGGAAATTTTTGAGCTTTATGGTTTCGAGCCGCTCGAAACGCCGGCAATCGAGTTTACCGAGGCGCTCGGCAAATTTCTGCCGGATCAGGACCGCCCAAACGAAGGCGTCTTCTCTTTCAAGGACGACGACGAAAACTGGCTTTCGCTGCGCTATGATCTCACCGCGCCGCTTGCCCGTTATGTCGCCGAAAATTTTGACAAGCTGCCAAAACCTTTTCGCAGCTATCGCTCGGGGTTTGTGTTTCGCAACGAAAAGCCCGGGCCGGGGCGCTTTCGCCAGTTCATGCAGTTTGATGCCGATACGGTTGGCGCTGCGAGCATCGCGGCCGACGCCGAAATGTGCATGATGGCGGCGGACACGCTGGAAAAGCTCGGCATCAAGCGCGGCGATTACGTCATAAAAGTCAACAATCGCAAGGTGCTCGACGGCGTGATGGAAGCAATCGGCCTTGGGGGAGAGGAAAATGCGGCGCGAAGGCTCACGGTGTTGCGGGCGATCGATAAGCTCGACCGGCTGGGATCGGAGGGGGTGCGCGCTCTGCTCGGCGAGGGGCGTAAAGACGAAAGCGGCGACTTCACCAAAGGCGCCGGCCTCGATGCGGCCTCTATCAATCGGGTGCTCGCTTACACCGGCGCGCGTGCTGCAAGCAATCGCACAACGCTCGCGGCGCTCGCGCCAACGGTGGCGGGATCGGCGACTGGCGAAACCGGGCTTGCCGAACTTAGCGAAATCACGGCGCTTGTTGCGGCCGCCGGCGCCGAGGATCGCGTCATCATCGATCCCTCCGTCGTGCGCGGCCTCGAATATTACACCGGCCCGGTTTTCGAGGCCGAACTTACTTTCGAGGTGAAAGACGATGCCGGGCGCCCGGGCGATCATCACCGCCGACGACCTGCCCGA
>CAYWHF010000141.1:0-6524 GCA_964457695.1 uncultured Methylocapsa sp. | reverse complement strand
CATAGTTTTTGGCGGCGGCGGCTTCTGCGGCAGCCACGGTGTTTTCGATGAGCCCCTTGCTGCGTGAGTGCAGGCCCCGGTGCGCGATCGGCCGTGCTGTCAACCACGCCGGAGCATTTGTCGTGCGCGGTCTCACGCCGGCGCGATTTCAAACAGGGCTTCGACCTCGACGGCACTGTTTAATGGCAACTCGGCCACGCCTATTGTCGTTCGTGCGTGACGGCCCCTGTCGCCAAAAACTTCGACCATAAAATCCGAGGCGCCATTCATGACCGCAGCCAAATTGCTAAAGCCCGGCGCGGCATTAATGAATCCGCCAAGCCTGACGCAGCGCGAAATTTTTTCGAGATCGCCCAAGGCGGCTCTTGCTTGCGCCAGCACATTGATGACGCACAAACGCGCCGCCGCCTGTCCCGCACACAGCGAAATTTCCGCGCCAAGCTTGCCGCGATACCGCGGATCAATCTTCGCATCAGGACCAAAGGCGAGCTGACCCGAAACGAACAGAAGCGGCCCGCAGATCACAAATGGAAGATAGTTGGCGACCGGCGCCGCCGGGGACGGCAAAGCTATCCCCAACTTCTCCAGTTTTTCTTGCACCGTCTTCACAAATCGCCTCGTTGTCCTGCCGCAGCCAAACGCGCAAATCGGTTGATTATAAGGCGAAAATCCGCGCTGAGGCCACGCGGGGTTGCCAAGCGGCGCTTGTGTCACTAAACTCCGCCCTCATAGATAGCCTGTCAGACAAAGCGATTGCTGCGCGTCGTGCAGGGGCATTATTGAGTACAACCTGGAGTATCGGCCTCCGAACAAGGTGCCGTCCTATCGGTGGCCTGAGCTGCTTTTAATAGAAAATAAAGAATCGGGAACAATCAGTCCCGATGCAATAGAAGCTCGGCCAATTGGCCGGGCGGGTTGCCGAACAACGTCACGCAGGGCCTCGTTATGCGTTGCCCGCATGACTTGCGTTCGGCGGCAGCCTGTCCCGCGACTTTTGAGGAATCAAACATAATGCTCGTAACTTGCCTAAAGTTTCGGTCCGCCGCGATATCAGCTTTGGCCTTGACGGCGGCAGGTATTGGGACGGTCATGGCCTCCCCGGCAAAATCGGAAACGGCCACTCCCGATCCCATACCATCGGCCGTGGTGACGAATGCCGGAAATGAGGTTTCGCTCGTATCTCATCGCGCCGTCTATGAACTGACACTCTTAAAGTCGACCGGAACGAAGAGCCCCACCGCCGCACACGGACGCATTGCCTTCGATTTCACCGGGTCCGTTTGCGATGGATATGTGCAAAATTTCCGTCAACTGACCGAATTGCAGCCGGCCGAAGGCCCGACCCGTGTTTCGGATATGCACTCGGCCACTTTTGAGGATGCGGATGGCCGGAATTTCGAATTTAAGATGCAAACCACGATCGACAGCGGCGGCCCCGAACAGGTTGACGGAAAAGCTCGCAGGAGCGCGGGAGGACCGCTATCGATAAGCCTGGTCAAGCCAAAACACCAAAAGTTCGAACTCGACCGGAACGTGGTTTTTCCAACCGAGCATCTGAGGCGTATTTTGGCAGCGGCCGAAGCGGGGCAGAACTTACTCGAGGTGAGTGTTTTTGATGGATCCGAGACGGGCGAGAAAGTCTACGAGACGACCTCCTATATCGGCCATCCGGTCGCTGCCCCGGCCATCGAACAGGCGGCGCATATCCCCGAACTCGATAATATGAGACGCTGGCCGGTTTCCATCAGCTATTTTGAAACTGGTCAGAAGGACGACGCGCCGAGTTACACTCTCTCTTTCGACCTCTATGAGAACGGTATTTCGCGCGCGCTGAGACTCGACTATGGCGATTTCGTTCTTGCTGGAGAAATGTCTAGTCTTGAGCTGCTTCCCACGCCTGCCTGCCCTAAATAGAGGCTTCAAAATCATCGTCTTAGGATCGCGGCCGCTGCATGGCATCTTACCTGCGGACGATGCTTGGAGCCTTGGCGTCTAAGAGGTCATGAACGAAGCAGAAGTTATCTGTCAAACACTGGGCTGCTGCGGGCTAATCACGCTGAACCGCCCGGAGGCGCTCAACGCGCTTACTCTTATTATGGTGCGGGAGATTGCCGCCGCGCTTGATCGCTTTGAGAGCGATACCGGGGTCACATGTGTCGTAATAATGGGCGCTGGCGGCAAGGCGTTCTGCGCGGGCGGCGACTTAAAGATTTTGTACAATCTCGGCAAGGCAGGGCGCTATGCCGAACAACTCAGCTATTGGCGCGAGGAATATCGGCTCAATCGCCGTATAAAACTGTATTCCAAGCCCTATATCGCCCTCGCCGGCGGGATTGTGATGGGCGGGGGGGCTGGGATTTCGCTGCATGGCGCTCATGTCATCGCTGGCGAGAATTTCACCTTCGCCATGCCGGAAGTTGCAATTGGGTTTATCCCCGATGTCGGCGCGACATTTTTTTTGCCCCGATTGCCAGCACTAACTGGCGTATATCTCGCCTTGACCAGTGCACGCATGACCTGCGGTGATGCACTGGCGTTCAAAATTGCTACCGCTCATGTTCCCTCGGCAAGACATGCGGCTTTGATAGAAAGAATTGCCGGGGGCGAGCCTATGGAGACCGCAATCGCAGCGGAACATGCGCCGCCGCCTGCTTCCGCGCTTGCTCAGCAATCTGAGCTTATTGCGCGCTGTTTTGCCGCTGAGACACTCCCCGCCATACTCGAAAACCTCGATGAGGCTGCGCGTGCTCATTCTGCTTTCGCACATTCGGCCGCATCTGCCATTCGCATAAAGTCGCCAACGAGCCTTGCCATTGCGTTGCGTCAAATGCAAATAGGCGCAACGATGGATCTTGGACTGGCATTGCAAACCGAGTTTCGTATCGTCTCGCGCATTGCAAGAGGTGAAGACTACCTCGAAGGCATCCGGGCCCTGATCATCGACAAGGACAATCGGCCCCGCTGGTCGCCGGCCTCACTGGAAAGCCTGCGCCAAGCCGACATTGAAGCCTATTTTGCGCCGCTTCCCGGGGGCGAGCTCGATTTTGGCATGCCCGCATGTTGAGCATCGATAAGTCTCGCGAATCGTTCGAGCGCACAGTGCCGCCCAGTCCGGGGGCCGCCATCTCTCGTAACAACCACGCACAAGGCGAGACGGACAGCATTCGCGCTCGCCTGCATTTGGTTGTCTTCATGCGTCTCCTGGCCGGGCTGTGGGCCTTCCAGGGATTGCTCCAATGGTGCGCGATCCTTCTGCCGGCAGAACCTTTGTTCGACAATTTGCCGCTGCTGCGCGGCGCGGCGGTGATTTTTTTCGCGGTATTCGACCTTGTTGCCGCGGCCGGATTGTGGCTGGCGACGCCCTGGGGCGGCGTGATTTGGCTCATCGGTGCATTCGCGCAAATCGCCGCCGCGATTGCGCTGCCAGGGTTCTTTACAATCTATTGGGTTGCCACCGATCTTGCGCTGATCGCAACATATTTTGTGCTGACATTTGAGGCGAGCCATCCTGGCGCAGTTTTGCGCAGGCTGCGTCAATGGCGAGGCAAGCCGTAACCATTCTCTGGCTCGGCAAAGAGACCATCAATCCTTGCGGCTAAGCGGCGAAACGTCCGAGTCCAGCAATGCATAGAGCAAATGGTCCTGCCAGACCCCGTTGATTCGCAAATAGGCACGGGCATAGCCCTCCTTCGCGAATCCCGTACGCTCCAATAACCTTATCGATGCACGGTTATTTGGCACGCACGAAGCTTCGATCCGATGCAGCCGAAGGGTGGTGAATCCGTAGCCAATCATGGCCCGGACCGCGGCCGACATCAGCCCCTGCCGGGCATGGGGTGCGCCGATCCAATATCCCAGCGTTCCCGACTGCACGACCGCGCGCTTGATCTGTCCGAGAGTCAAGCCGCCGACAAGAGCACCATTGTCGCGAAAGATCAGGAAAGGGTAGGCTTCGTCATTGGCGATCTCTTGATGGCAACGGCGCAACCGCCTACGGAACGCCGCGCGGGTGAGATCGTCGCCAGGCCAAGTCGGCTCCCAGGGAACCAAAAACGCGCGGCTTGCCGCCCGCAATTCCGACCATGCTTCATAGTCGCGGATCTCCGGCGGCCGGAGATAAACGCCTTCGCCGCGCAGCAATATTACAGTTTGGTTCGTTGGATACAGCCGGAAAAGCGCCACGAAACCGGTCCCTCAAATCCCCCGCAACCGCGTTCTAACACGTTCTGGCGTAAAAACCTTGGCTACCGTGCCAATTGCCGCAATTGTTGGTGCAGACCCTAGGGCACGTGCGCCGGCAGCACGGATTTGCCCCACATCCAGGCGATCAATAGCCGCTATGATTTCATCCCGCGGGATGATCCGGTTGAACGCCATCATTTGTCGCGCGACTTGTTCGCACCGGGCAGCGGGCGATTCGAGCGCGGCAAGCAGCGAAACCTTCATTTGCGCCTTCGCGCGCCTTATTTCAGTTTCACTCAAATCTAACGCAGCCTTGCCAAGACAGTCCAGCGCCACACGCATCAATTCCTCGCTGTTTTTTGCGTCTGTGGCCGCATAGAACCCACATAGTCCAGAATCCGAATATGCCCAATGGAAGGCGCTGATGGAATAGGCAAGCCCGCGCGCCTCGCGCACCTCCTGAAACAACCGCGACGACATCGCGCCGCCAGCCGCCTTGGTAAAGATCTGGGCGGCATCGAAACCCTCAAGCGTATAAGGCGTACGTTCGACTACAACCGCAAAGTGAACCTGTTCGAGGCGCCGCTTGACGCGCTTGTCGCCTCCCTGGTAATGCGCTGGCCACGCTTCGGGTTCGATGCAATTGCTGCGAAGGCGGGAGAATAGGCGCGCGGCCTCATCGCAGACCATCTCGTGCTCGAGGGCTCCCGCCGCTCCGATGACAGTCGCGCCCGCCCGGTAATGGCTAGCGAGATAGGTGCTGATGGCATCCCTGTCGAACCGGGAGACTTGCTCCGCGGTTCCGAGGATCGGCCGGCCAATCGGTTGATCCGGGAATGCCGCGGCGTTCAGCATTTCGAAGATGAGGTCGTCCGGTGTGTCCTCGACGGCGCGGATCTCATGGAGGATCACGTTCTTTTCCCGCTCAAGCTCTACTTCTTCAAACCGGCTCGCGGTCAAAACATCGGCGAGCAAGTCGAGTGCGAGCGGCACATCTCCTGCCAAAACATGGGCATAGTAGGCGGTATGCTCGGTGCCGGTGGCGGCGTTGAGATCGCCGCCAACCATCTCGATTTCTTCCGCGATCTCGCGCGCCGAGCGCCGCTCTGTTCCCTTGAAAGCCATATGCTCGAGGAGGTGCGACAAGCCATGCTCGGCTGCCCGCTCGTGGCGCGATCCCGCACCGACAAAGACGCCAATTGAAGCAGTCTCGAGATGCGGCATGCGGTCGGTGATGATCCGCAAGCCGGATGGCAAAGTCGTGACTTCGACGCTCACGGGGCGTCTCCTTTTGAGCTCGGCGCAGCGCGGGAGCGCACAAAACCCTCAACAGCGCTCTGGTCATTCGGCAAGACCGCGTACGTTTCCCCTCTTTCGAACAAATCCGCGAGATGACATGGCAGAGCCGGCCGCTGACCCGTCGCGCGCTCGATTGGCTCCGGAAATTTTGCGGGATGGGCTGTGCCGAGCACAACGCATTGGTTTCCCCTTCCCTTCGCCCTTGCCTTCTTCGCAGCACTCAGCGCGACGCCAGTATGTGGATCCGCGAGATACCCTGAATCGCGCCAAGTTTCCGCAATCGTTTGCGTGGTTTCTTCTTCTGTGACGCTGAACGCGTCGAACTCATCGCGAATAACCTCCTGCGGGCTCGGAGCGACGCTAAAACTTTGCGATTGCCGCAGCCCTTCCATCAAGCTGCAAATTACTTGCGCATTACGCCCATGGGCTTCGAAAAGGAGCCGTTCAAAATTGGATGACACCTGAATATCCATTGAGGGCGATTGGGTTGCTTGGACCCGCTGCAATTTGTAGCGACCGCTTGCCAGGGTGCGGGCCAAAACATCGTTGGAATTTGTCGCAATCACCAGCCTATCGACGGGAAGACCCATGCGCTTAGCTATCCAGCCCGCAAAAATATCGCCAAAATTCCCAGTCGGCACGACGAAAGTAATTGACCGGTGCGGGGCGCCGAGCGCCACGGCGCTGGTGAAGTAATAGACCGTCTGGAAAAGGATCCGCGCAAGATTGATCGAATTTACGCCGCAAAGATTGTATTCGTTTCGTAATGCTGTGTTATTAAACATATTCTTGATGCACAATTGGGCATCATCAAAAGTCCCTTCCAACGCAATCGTATGAATATTTGCGGCCTTGGCCGGGGTCATTTGCCGGCGCTGCACCTCCGACACTCGCCCATGCGGATAGAGAATAAAAACATCGACTTGGGAAAGCCCGCCAAAGGCTTCGATCGCGGCGGCTCCGGTATCGCCGGAGGTTGCGCCAATGACGGTTGCCCGCTCGCCGCGTGTCTTGAGAACATAATCCATCAGCCTTGCCAGAAG
>CAYWHF010000140.1:0-6537 GCA_964457695.1 uncultured Methylocapsa sp. | reverse complement strand
GGCGCTTGTCGTTTTCAACAATGTCACCGACTATTGGACGAATTTTGCTTATGTCGAAGGCGTGCTGGACATCGAGCAGACTTTGCCAAAGTCGACGATCCGCTGGCGTGCGGTCACGTCGCCCCTGCTTCATCATGCGGCCTTCGTGTCGATCATTGTGGCGGAGTTTTTTATCGGGCTGTTGACCGCCGCGGGCGTTTTAGCAATGGCAAGAGCATTGAAAGCGAGCGCGACGCAGTTCCAGCAAGCCAAAAGCAAAGCGGTGGCAGGCTTGGCTCTTGGCTTTCTGCTTTACGAGGGCGGGTTTGTTGCGGTCGCCGGCGAATGGTTTGGCACGTGGCAATCCCCAACTTACGATGCCGTGCCGAGCGCCTTCCGTATCCTTGCAACCATGCTGGGCGTCCTCATTTTTGTCGCGCTGAAGGACGAGGAATTTATGGAATGACCGAAGACTTGTGCCGCTGCGGCTCAAAACATTCTGCAAAAATCGGCCGGCGGCAGGCTCTTTCTGCGGCGCTATGTGCGGCCGGCGTTTTTGCAAGCTTTTCGCGCGAGGCCTTTGCGGCGGCCCGGCGGATGCCGCCGCTGGCCGAAGACGAAGGCTTTATGCGCATGGCATTGGCGGAGGCGGCATGGGGCGATTTTCCGTTTGGCGCCGTCATCGTGCGCGAGGGCGAGGTGCTGGCAAAGGGCCGCAACCTCGGCAAGACCAACAACGATCCGACGGCGCACGGCGAGATGATGGCGATCCGAAACTTTGTTGGAAAGCGCCCGGCTTCGGAGCTTGCGGGGACGACGCTCTATACCTCGGGCGAGTCTTGCGCGATGTGCATGGGTGCCATTTTGTGGTGCGGGATCGGCCGGCTGGTCTTTGCGGCCTCGATCGAGGAACTCGCGAAAAAAATCGGTCAGATCATGCTGACGAGCCGCAGGGTCGCGGATTCAGCGCCCTTCGCCAATATCGCAATCACCGGCGGCGTGCTTTCCTCCGAGGCGCTGGCGCTTTTCCAAAGATAGGTTTTAGGTCCGCGTACTGGCTCGCCGCCCGGAACGGAGCCGAACATCGCTAAGGCGCAACCGCAATCACATTAGGAGCCGGCAAGCTCTTGGCAGAGCTTTCAAGCGCCATTAGGTCGCTTAGAATTGCCAGTACCTGGCTCGAAGCATCGGCTCCAGACGAGTCCGCGGTAATGGTGTAGACAGTCCCGTGAAAATTTGCCGAAATCTCTCCATTCACCGGCAGGCGGGGCTCCACTTTGAACAGATATAAGGGAATACTTTTGTCTTCATAGTGGAACTTATTATATAAGTCCGTCGGGTTATTGTCGTTTAGGCCCAGTTCAATTCTGACCACATCTCCGAGGAATAGGAATTCTGCTCGACCGTTCGCAGCGTTACGCCAGACTTTCGAGAATCGGACCGTTTTGTAGCAGGCGCAGTTTCAGATTTTTGCACATCGCAGTACATGTTGTGAGGAATTTCGATACCGCTGCGTCCTGGGATCGGCAGGACATTAGCATGAAAATTTATATTTTTTTTCGATACTTCATAGTCAGGTTCCTCTTTAAGAGGGAACTCCTTTTTCTTGAAGCATAGCGTCGCCTTTTTCGGGCTGGTCTTGCCCAATCTAAATTTGACTTCGCTAGGTACGCCATCGGGCGACTTAACACCTTGGAAACTCAATGGCGAATCGGCGGCCGTCATGGCTTGAGCCAGACCTGCCAGCAGTTTTGCATCGCTCGCCTCTTTCCCCGACAAGACCGGGCCAATCCATTCGGGATCAGCATCGGTCACGGCCACGCTGAGACCCTTTTCGAGAAGTAGCTTTGTGAACGTAAGAAATCCAATGAATGAAGCCGCGGTTGAACCGGTGTTGCGAAGCACGCTCACTTGCTTAGGTTCGTCATACGTAATCTCGGAGACCAGTAGGGGTAGAAGTACCTCGGGGGACACGCCCGCGGCCGCATAATTGGCGACGACCTGGGCCGAAACCGGAGCTTGAAGTCCCTGATAGAACTCTTGCGTGCTTAAATTTGCGACGCTGAAATTCGGTCCGCCCGCTACCGAGGCCGAGGGATTCAGATTCAATAGCTGCGGCGTGACAAAATGGGTCCCTCCTATACGGAGCGGAACGTCGGCGCTGAGGCTGCCTTGCGCCGAAGCCGTTCCGGTGACGGTTGAGATGTCGGTGAATTGCAACGGCTCCCGGTAGGCGGCCCGCAAAATATTCAGCAATACAAGCGAGTTTTTTGAGACGGCTGTCTGCTCGTTATATTCTATGGCTCTCGAACTATACTGGTCAACGACGGCACATCCTCCTAAAATAAAAAGAGATAAATTCGCCAGCGCAAGGATCAAGGGCCTGCGGCAGATCGGTTTCATATCCATGATACCCCCTGTGCCGTATAGTTTCGGCAGTTTATATCTTTGCTGCCGTTCGTTGTCGTGCCGCCTCCATAAACGCCTCAATAAAAGCTTTCGCTGTGCTTTGCGGGACACACCGCTCGGATGTCCGGATTAGATTGCAAAAAAACCTGTTCGAAATGTCGCGGCTTTTTGCGTACTGCCCGAGAATCTTCGTCACGCCGGTTGCACTGTAGTAGATTAATTGGCCGATTCGCAGCTGTCGGGCAGGGCTGCTTTTGAATGGAAACGGCGGTACAGTTTTTTGCCCAGCGTTTTTGCATTAGGCGCAGCTGATCCGTCTGCGCCTATCACTCTCCGTGCCCGGAAAAGCGCATTGCGCTATCTCGACGGGCTCAATGCCGAGCAGCTTGCGGCCATCGAGGCGGTCGACGGCCCCGTTCTCGTGCTAGCCGGCGCGGGCACCGGAAAAACCCGCGTTCTGACCACAAAAATCGCCCATATCCTGGCGGAGGGCCGGGCGCGGGCGCAGGAAATCCTCGCCGTAACCTTCACCAACAAGGCCGCGCGGGAAATGCAGGCGAGGCTGTTTGCGCTCGCGGGCCCGGTGGCCGAGGCGATGCCTTGGCTCGGGACCTTTCACGCGGTTTCAACCAAAATCTTGCGCCGCCATGCCGAGCTTGTTGGGTTGAAATCGAGTTTCACCATCCTCGATGCGGACGATCAGATCCGTTTGCTGAAGCAGGTGCTCGCCGCAGAAAATATCGACGAAAGGCGCTGGCCGGCGCGCGCGCTCGCCAGCCAAATCGACGCCTGGAAGAATCGCGGGCTTGATCCTGCGCATGTGCCCGCGGGCGAGACGGCGGCTTTCGCCAACGGCAAGGGGGCGGCTCTTTACCGGCATTATCAGGAAAGATTGAAGACGCTCAATGCCGCCGATTTCGGTGATCTTTTGCTTGAATCCTTGCGCCTGTTTCGCGAAAATTCCGACATTCTAAAACTCTTTCATGGACGGTTTCGCTATATTCTTGTCGATGAATATCAAGACACCAACACGGCGCAATATTTGTGGCTGCGGCTTCTCGCCCAGGGGCGGCAAAATCTTTGTTGCGTCGGTGACGACGATCAGTCGATCTATGGCTGGCGCGGCGCCGAGGTCGATAATATCTTGCGGTTCGAGCGCGATTTTCCCGGCGCGAAAATTATCAGGCTCGAGCGCAATTACCGTTCGACGGGACATATCCTCGCGGCGGCATCCGGCCTGATCAGCCATAACGAGGGGAGGCTCGGCAAGACGCTTTTTACCGATGGCGCCTTGGGTGAAAAACCTTGCGTGACCGGCTACTGGGACTCCGAGGAAGAAGCCCGTGCGGTTGGCGAAGAAATCGAACAATTGCAGCGCAAGGGCCATGCGCTCGATGAGATCGCGATCCTTGTGCGCGCCTCCTTCCAAATGCGCGAGTTCGAGGAGCGCTTCATTGCGATCGGCCTTCCCTACCGGGTGATTGGCGGACCAAGATTCTATGAGCGGGCGGAAATTCGCGATGCGCTCGGCTATTTGCGGCTCGCCGCGCAGCCGGCGGACGATCTTGCCTTCGAGCGCATCTTTAATCTTCCTAAACGCGGCCTAGGCGATGCGACTCTGCAGCTTCTCCACAATCACGCGCGGCGCGCGCGCATTCCCCTCATGCACGCGGCGGCGGGGATTGTCGAGACCGAGGAATTAAAGCCAAAGCAGCGCCAGGCGCTGCGTTCGCTTGTTGCCGATCTGTCCCGCTGGTCAAACTTGATCGGATCGAAGCCGCAGGGCGAACTTGCCGAGATCATTTTGGAGGAGTCCGGCTATATCGAGATGTGGCGCAAGGAGCGCACGGCCGATGCGACGGGACGGCTCGAAAATCTCAAAGAGCTTGTCCGCTCGATGGAAGAGTTTCCCGATCTTGCCACCTTCCTCGAACATGTCTCGCTGGTCATGGACGCGGCAACGGCGCAATCCTCCGCCCGGGTGTCGATCATGACCTTGCATGCCGCAAAAGGGCTTGAATTCGAGAGCGTGTTTCTGCCCGGCTGGGAGGAGGGGCTTTTCCCGCATCAACGCGCGCTCGACGATTCCGGCCGTGCCGGGCTCGAAGAAGAGCGCCGCCTTGCCTATGTGGGGCTCACCCGCGCCAAGCTCCGCGCGAAGATCAGTTTTGCAACCAACCGGCGCATTCACGGCCTGTGGCAGACGACCATTCCATCGCGTTTTCTTGATGAACTGCCGGCGGATCATGTCGAGGTTGTCGAGGCGGCAACGGGGGCCGCCTATGGCGGCTATGCGCAATCCCGCTTTGCCAATAGGGTTAGTTATGCGTCGTCCTATGCAACGCCTGGCTGGCAGCGTGCAAAGCAGCACGGGGACGGACTTGGGCCAGGCGAGCGAATGCGAAATCAGGAGGGCTTCACGCGGCGTGTTCCGGTGCAAATCGAAGGGGAGCTTGTCGCGCGATCGAGCGCGGGTTCTGCTTACGCGCTACTACGCCGGCGACTTCGAGGTGTTCCTGGACGTCTCGAGCGCGGGTTCTGCGTTCGCCAAAGGCGCGCGCGGGTTCCATACTAAATTTGGTCCAGGCACGGTCGCCATCGCCGACGGCAATAAGCTCACGGTCGATTTCGATAAGGCGGGCCGCAAAATGGTGCTGGAAAGCTTTGTCGAGGCGGGATGAATTTGCCACCGGCCCGCGCTCGTTTGACGCAAGCGCGCGCTTTAACTTGCAGCGGCTTGTTTTTTTGCGATCTCGCGCTTCAAAGCCAACGCGCCGGGCGACAGCGCGCTATCGCTTGCCTTGATCAAAAAGGCATCAAGGCCGCCGCGATGCTCCACAGAGCGTAAAGCGGAGGCCGTCACGCGCATACGCACGCTCCGCTGCAAGACATCGGAGATCAGCGTCACGTTGCAGAGGTTTGGCAAAAATCGTGTCCGCGTTTTGCGGTTTGAGTGGCTGACCAAATTGCCGCTCAACACGGCCTTGCCGGTCAATTCGCAACGGCGTGACATCGCTGTTCCTATTCTTTGGTCGCCAGGACTTTCGCGCCCGGCACATAAGATTGCGCGAAACGCGTCTGTTCTAGCGCGGAATGATGGACCTGTCTGTTAGGCGAGGCGCGGTACGGCGTCAAGGCCAGGCCGGCACTTTCGCTTCCCGACCGCCTCCGGCGGCTGCCCGCCTGGCAATCAACGCAGCGGCGGCTTGACAAAGCACCGATGCGCAGATCGGTATTTTGGATGTTATATGCTGTTGAACCCTTTGGCGATGGGCTGTTCGGATCAGTGTCGGAATTCCGCTGGGAAATTTATGACGCTTGTGAGGCAAAAGAGAGTGCGCCCGAGATGCTTCTTCTAAGTACGAAAGGTTATATTGCGTCAAGGTCGGCTTCGTGAAATCATGCCCGCCGATGCCGCTAAAAATCCTGCTGATTGATACGGACCCCGAGCGCGCGAAAGCGCTTGACGATACGCTTTCCCGGTCCGGTTTTGCGGAAGTATGCCGCGCATCCGGAGGCAGAGGCATCGCCGAAGCAGTCGAAAGCACCAGACCCGATCTCATCATCATCGACATGGGGCTCCCCGATCGCGACGCCCTCGAAGACATCCGCGCGGTCGCCGGAGCTCACCCAATCGTGATGTTCGCAGGAAGCGACGACCCTGACTTCGCCGCAGAAGCGATCGCCGCCGGGGTTTGCTCCTATAATCTTTCGGGGGTCGCGCTTTCAGATGTGAAGCCGGTCATGGCCTCGGCCATCGCATTATTTCGCCGTTACCGCCGGGTCGAAGAAGAACTTGCCGCCGCCAAAGCAATGCTGGAAGAACGGCGGCTCATCGAGCGCGCCAAAGCGATCCTCATGCGAGGCCACAAAATGACGGAACCCGAAGCCTACCGGTGGCTGCAAAAGAAGGCAATGAACGAGAACCGCAAGCTCGCGCAGGTCGTGGCAGAGTTTCTCGGTGAGCACGATGCCGGATTGGGCGCGGTGCGCGCAGAGAGGAAACGGCCATGAGCGAATTGATTGAACTCTCCGCTCGGAAAACAACGCTCGCGAAGATGCGCATCGGCTTGCTGCGCCTCACCGATGGGGCGCAGGTCATTGCCGCGCATGGGTTTGGCTTTTTCGCCGACGAAGGTCTCGACGCGG
>CAYWHF010000139.1:0-6697 GCA_964457695.1 uncultured Methylocapsa sp. | reverse complement strand
GCATGAAGGCAACCCAGCCGTGCGGGAGTCCGTGAAAAAAGGCGAACCCCAGGTTGTTGCCTGGGCGTGCGAGCGCCAGGATGGCGGCCGGGGCTTCGGATTTACCGGCGGGCATTATCACGACAATTGGGGGAACGACGATGTGCGCAAACTCGTTCTCAACGCCATCATTTGGACCGCAAAGGCGGATGTACCGACGGATGGAGTAAAAAGCAGGATTACAGCAGAGGAACTCAAAGAGAACCTCGATCCGAAAGGAAGAAAATGAATCAGCAACGGCCGGAGCGCGGCCGGCTCAGCCGCAGCAGCAACGAAAACTCGCAATCGTCGGAACTTGCCCGCTTCGGTTCCATTTTCAACGTGCTGCGGCTGGGCCAGCCGCGCTCCGTTTCTGCACTGCATATCGCGGCGCGTGGTCTAGCTCTTTTCCTTGGCGGCTTTGGATTGCTGAACGTTGTTGGAGATTTCTGGCATCCGGGTTTCGATGCCAACGTTTGGTGGCTGGATCTGCGGCGCTTAGGGCGGTTGCCGCTGGGTTCCCGGCTGGCGGCGCCACCGGTGGGGTCACCGCTGGGGCTACTGGGGACCGGGATACGGGTATGGTTACCACCGTCCCTGGAGCTCTTATGGCTGGGGCTCTTATGGCTGGGGACCTTATACCTACGGCGAATACGGATATCCTTATGGCGGAGGATACGGATGCGATTAGGGCACCCTTGAATTTCGAAGAAGGCAGGCCTTTCGACACATTTGACTCCGGCCGGCTCGCGCTCTTCTGTCCCTGCCATTGTCTGTGATCAGCGGAGGGAAGTTTGATCGAGGCGTTGATCGCCGTCCTCACCTGGGATAGGACAATTTCGAACGCGCGGGCCGCCTCGATGCTAAGAGCGGCACGAGGCAGCCTTCCAATTTTTTCCTGCTTGGCGCCCAGAAAGCGTGTGCCGGAAGTTTCAATCTAATCCCGCGGCGGTACGTCATGCGCATAAATTTATGGAATGTCCGGCTTAGCGAATTCTGCTTCTTACGCCGGATCGAAGCGGTAATTCCTGTTGTCATTTTCGCGTGGCTCGCGTCTTCGCTCTCGCCTGCCCTCGCGCAGCAGGGGTTTCAGACAAGCGCGCCGCATGCGATTTTAATCGATGCGGCCACAAGCAGCGTGCTGTTCGAAAAGGACGCCGACGCGCTCGTCGCCCCTGCGTCGACCACCAAAATCATGACCGCGGAAATTGTGTTTCACGAATTGAGCCTCGGCCATCTGCATCTCGACGATCAATTCGTCGTCAGCGAAACGGCTTGGCGGGAGGGTGGCGCGCCGGCGCGCGGATCGGCCATGTATGCAGAAGTTAACAGCAGCGTAAGAATAGAGGATCTTATTCGCGGCTTGGTCATCGTCTCCGGAAATGACGCCGCGATCGCATTCGCCGAGGGCATTGCGGGTTCGGAAGGAGCCTTCGCTACGCAGATGACGAAACGTGCGCGCGAGCTTGGCTTGGAGCATTTGACATTTACCAATGCCTGGGGCAGGGGCGATCCGGAGCAGAAGGTGACCGCAAGGGAAATGGCAGCGCTCGCCAATCATGTCATCCAGACTTATCCAGATTATTACAAATATTTTAGCGAAAAGGAGTTCACCTGGAACAAGATCAAACAACCGAGCCGCAATGACTTATTGACCAAGGATCTCGGCGTGGACGGGCTCAAGACCGGCTATATCGACCAAGCAAGCGGTTATGGCATCGTCGCTTCCGCCGTTCAAAATGGCCAGCGGTTGATTCTGGCGCTCTACGGCTGTCGGACACTTAAGGAACGCACCGAGGAAGCTCGCAAGATCCTGCTGTGGGGCTTTCGCTCGTTCGATTCGCGAACCATCTTTCAAGCCGGCGAAGTCGTCGGCGGCGCCAAAGTCTATGGCGGCGCGAGCTCGGAAGTTCCGCTTATTGCCGACGGGGAGGTGAGAATTCTTGCACCCCGCAACTCGACCGAAAAATTTACGGGGCGTATCGTCTACACGGGTCCGTTGATCGCACCTGTGCAGGCGGGAAGGGAAGTCGCAAGGCTCAAGGTCTTCCGTGGAACAGAGCAGGTTCTCGATTTACCCTTGAAGACCACGAAGGCGGTGGAGCAAGGCTCGCTTCCGCAACGGGCCATGGACGCTGGCCTTGAATATGCGACCGTGCTCTTCCGGAAATATGTTCTCAAGAAATGACCGGGGCACGTGTGCAACTTCCTGCACGCGGCGCGCGCGGCCGTCTCATCACTCTCGAAGGCGGCGAGGGCACGGGCAAATCGACCCAGCTCCCGCATATTGTGCGCTGGTTGCAGCAGACCGGTTTAGAGGCGATCGGCACACGAGAGCCGGGCGGTTCGCCAGGGGCGGAAATCTTGCGCAAATTCCTGCTTTCAGGCCACGCGGCGAGCCTTGGCCCGGCCGCGGAAGCCATTCTTTTTTCTGCGGCCCGGATCGACCATGTCGAGGCAACGATCGAACCCGCGCTTCGTGCCGGAAAATTTGTTGTCTGCGACAGATACGCCGACTCGACCAGAGCTTACCAAGGCGCACGGGAACAACTCGACCCCCGCTTTTTGCGCGCGTTGGAGCGCGTAACTTTAGGCGCGGTGCGGCCCGACCTTACGTTGATCTTCGATCTTCCAGCGGCCGAGGGCTTAGCCCGCGCTGGATTTCGCCGCGGCAATAGCGAAGGACCCGACCGGTTCGAAGGCGAGGATTTGCATTTTCATGAAAGCCTGCGTGCCACATTTCTGGCGATTGCCTCCGCGGAGCCCGGGCGTTGCGCCGTCGTCGACGCATCCCGCTCAGAAGGGGATGTTTCGCAAGCAATTTTCGGCATTATTTCGAACAGGCTCCTTACTCAAGCCGGCGCAGAGCAGGCGCAAGGTGGCTAAGCCGATAGCGCCGATACCCCCGGAAACCGGGCCTCAATCCGACCGTTTTGAGGATACGCCGCATCCGCGCGAGACCTACGGTTTTTTTGGCCATGCCGAGGCGGAAGGGCAACTCCTACAGTCCTATTTGCGCGGACGTTTGGCGCATGCCTTCATCATTGGCGGCCCCCCCGGGCTTGGCAAAGCCACGCTTGCCTGGCGCTTTGCGCGTTTTCTTCTGGCAAACCCTGACCCGGACCACGTCATTTGCACTGGAGATTTGTTTGTGCCCCCCGGCCATGTGGTCTCGCGTCAGGTCGCAGCGCTCGCCCACCCCGATCTCGTGCTGTTAAGACGCGAATGGGATGGGGAAAAAAAGCGGCACGCGACGCAGATCCAGGTGGACGATGTCCGCCGAGCAATTCAAATGTTTCAGCATGCTTCTGGGCGCGGCGGATTTCGAATATGTGTCCTCGATTGCGCCGATGACCTCAATTCCTCGAGCGCCAATGCGCTCTTGAAACTCGTCGAGGAACCGCCGCCCCGCTCCTTATTCCTTATCGTTGCGCACCGGCCGGGCCGATTGCTCGCCACCTTGCGTTCGCGCTGCAGGCAAATCCAGCTTAAACCACTTGGGCAGGCAGATATTGGCAATATCCTGGGCGCGCTTGGACCGCCATGGTCGACAGCGAGCGAAGACAAGCGTGAGACCGCCATTGCGCGCGCACGGGGCTCGATCCATCGTACCTTGCGGCTCCTCGATGATAAAGAACTGTCGCTCGAAATTGCGATAGGAGGTTTGCTGGACGATTTGCCTCGGATCGATTGGGGCAGGGCGCATGCGCTTGCCGAGAGGATTGCGGGCCGCAACAACACCAAGGATTTCGAAACCGCCCTCATGGTAATCGACGAATGGCTTGACGCGAAGGTGCGGCATGGCGCGCAAGAGCATCGAAAGGAGGCTGTCCGACGGCTTGCGCCCTTTGCCGAGGTGTGGGAAAAATTGGTGGAGGGAGCGCGCGAGACGGAAATTTTCAATCTCGACAGGCGGCCCCTTATTCTCGCGCTTATGACCGGCTTGGCCGCAGCGGCACGGACATCCTCATCCTGACGCCCGGCATCCAATGGGCCATCGTTCGACAACTCTCCTTGACACACGAAGATTGCAAATTCATGAGCACTGGCCCGCCCTTCTATATCACGACTGCGATACCATACGCCAATGGCGCGCCGCATATAGGGCACGCCTATGAGCGGATCGCGGCCGACGCCATCGCGCGGTTTAAGCGGCTCGACGGTTATGAGGTCTTGTTTGTCACCGGCATGGACGAACATGGCCAGAAGATGCAGCGCACCGCCGCGCGCGAGGGGCTCGCGCCTCAGGAGCTTGCCGACCGGACCGCGGCGCAATTTGCCGCGATGGGAGCGGCTCTTTTTTCCGAGACCGGCGATGTCGTGCGGACAACCGAGCCGCGCCATCATCGGGCTGCGCGCGAGCTTTGGACTCGGATGGCGGCTTCCGGCGACATCTATCTTTCCAAATACCCGGGCTGGTATTCGGTTCGCGACGAGGCGTTTTTCGACGAGTCGGAGCTCGCCGAGGGACCGGGCGGCGCGCGGCTCGCTCCGACCGGCGCGCCGGTCGAATGGGTCGAGGAGGAGAGCTATTTTTTTAGGCTATCGGCTTATCAAGAACGGCTGCTGCGGCTTTATCGCGAACAGCCGGATTTCATAACGCCGGAAAAATATCGCAACGAAATCGCCGCTTTCGTCGAGAGAGGCCTGACGGACCTTTCGATCAGCCGTTCGACCTTCGACTGGGGTATCCCGGTGCCCGGCGACGACCGCCATGTGATGTATGTCTGGATCGATGCGCTGGCGAATTATATCACCGGCACGGGCTTTCCGGATTCTGACGCGGGGCGCGCAAAATTCTGGCCGGCGAGCGCCCATGTGATCGGCAAGGACATCACCAGATTTCACGCGATCTATTGGCCGGCCTTTCTCATGTCGGCGAAATTGCCCCTGCCGCGCCAGATCGTCGTTCACGGCTTTCTGTTCAACCGGGGCGAGAAAATGTCAAAGTCGGTCGGCAATGTGATCGACCCCTTGGCGCTTGCCCAGCTTTATGGCGCCGACCAATTGCGTTATTTTTTGTTGCGCGAGGTCCCGTTTGGCCAGGACGGCAGCTATTCGCATGAGAGCATCGTCAACCGGATCAATGCCGATCTCGCCAATGATCTTGGCAATCTCGCGCAACGCTGCTTAACGATGGTGGCAAAGAATTGCGGCGGGATGCTGCCTGCGCCCGGCGCGCTGAGCGAAAACGACCGCGCCTTAATTGCCCAAGCCATCGCACTTCCCGCAAAATCCCGTGCCGCGATGGAAAATTATGCCTTGCATGCGATACTGACCGAGATTTGGCGCGTGGTCTCCGACGCGAACCGCTATTTTGCCAGCGAAGAACCATGGGCGGTCCGCAAGAGCCAGCCGCTGCGGATGCAAACGATCCTTTATGTGACCGCCGAGGTCTTGCGCATAGTGGCGATCATGACGCAGCCTTTTATGCCTTTCGCGGCAGGAAAGCTTCTCAACCTTCTCGGCGTACCCGAGAAGGCGCGAGACTTTGCCCATGCCGGAAAAAGCCCCGCTCTTGAGCCGGACACGCCATTGCCCCAGCCTTTTCCGGTTTTTCCGCGTTATATGTACGCCGACGAAAGTCCAAACCGTGCTGATCGATAGCCACTGCCATCTCGATTTCGACGATTTTGCCACCGAGCGCGATGCCGTGGTCGAACGCGCGCGCGCGGCTGGCCTGAAGCGTATCATCACTATTTCAACGCGCACGAAGTCGTTTGCGTCGCTGTGCCGGCTTGCCGGCCGCCATGAGGAAGTGTTTTGTTCCGTCGGGACTCATCCCCATAACGCGCATGAGGAAGCCGATGTGTCCCCGGAGCAGCTAACCTATTTGGCGCTTCATCCAAAATGCGTCGGCATTGGGGAAGCGGGCCTCGACTATCATTACGACAGAACCCCGCGCGACATTGCGGCCAAGGTGTTTCGCGCGCATATCGCGGCGGCGCGAAATAGCGGACTGCCGATTGTGGTTCATGCGCGCGATGCCGACGCCGACATTGCCGCGATCCTTCGCGACGAAATGGAGAAAGGCGCATTTACGGGCGTTCTCCACTGTTTTTCGAGCAGTGCCTGGCTTGCCGAAGCGGGGTTGTCGCTCGGGCTCTATATTTCCTTTTCCGGGATTTTGACGTTCAAGAACGCGCATGAATTACGCGACGTCGCCAGAAGCGTGCCGATGGACCGGGTTTTGGTCGAGACCGATGCGCCTTATCTCGCCCCGGTTCCGTTTCGCGGCAAGCGTAACGAGCCCGCGTTTGTCATGGCGACCGCCCAGAAACTTGCCGAACTCAAGGGCGTTTCTTTAGAAAAGATCGCCGCTGAAACAAGCGCCAACGCCTTGCGTTTGTTCTCGAAAATGCCCGCTCCCGCGACCGGCGCGGAGGCGGTGTGAGCCTGACATTCACAATCCTCGGCTGCGGATCTTCAGGGGGGGTCCCGCGGCTCGGCCAAGGCTGGGGCGCCTGCGATCCCAAAAATCCCAAAAACCGGCGTCGGCGCTGCTCGCTTTTGGTCGAGCAGACCGGGAATGACGGCGCCAAGACGCAAGTTCTGGTGGATATGTCGCCGGATCTCCGCGAGCAATTGCTGGGGCAAAAAATCAGCCGCCTTGATGCCATTCTTCTTACCCATTCGCACGCCGATCATATCCATGGAATCGATGAGGTGCGGCCCCTGG
>CAYWHF010000138.1:0-6718 GCA_964457695.1 uncultured Methylocapsa sp. | reverse complement strand
GTGTTCAACTGCTTTGTAGTCAAGGATTCCACCTCCAAAGCGGGGAGTTCGGGCAGGAAGCTACAGGAACGCTAAAACGAAGGCTGCCGACTGAAATGGTCCCGTGGCGGGATTAAATAGCTAGGGCAACCAAGCCGGAATTTTGTCCAGAGCAATCAATTCCTCGTAAGTTTTACGCGGGCGGATGATACAATATTGGCTGCCGTCGACGAGAACTTCCGGCACCAGAAGTCTCGAATTATAAGTTCCGGCCTGCACCGCGCCATAGGCGCCAGCCGACATAATCGCAAGGAGATCTCCCGGCAAGGGCTCGGCAATTTTCCGCGATAGGGCGAAATAATCGCCGGTTTCGCAGACCGGGCCGACGATATCGGCAATAATTTGATGGTTTCCGTTGCCGGGCTCGATGGGGAGGATCTCGTGATAGGCGTCGTAAAGCGTCGGGCGCACCAGATCGTTCATGGCCGCATCGACGATGACGAAGATTTTGGCCTCGCCCTGCTTCACATAGAGGACGCGAGTGACGAGAATACCGGCGTTGCCGGCGATCAGCCGGCCCGGCTCAAAAATCAGCCGGCATTTTAGGGGCGAAAGCCGTGCCTTGACGATGTCGGCATAACGCTCGGGGTGATAACTCTCAGGATCGTCCCAATGCGCATAGGGAATCCCGAGACCTCCGCCAAGATCGAGATGCTCGATTGCATGGCCATCGGCGCGCAGGATACGGACGAAATCGGCGATCAGAGCGAAGGCGGCATCGAAAGGTGCAAGGTCGGTAATTTGTGAACCGATGTGGATATCGATACCCCTGATCGATATGCCCGGGAGCCTTGCCGCGTGGGCAAAAACTTCGCGGGCGCGGGAAATTGGGATGCCGAACTTATTTTCTGCCTTGCCGGTTGAAATTTTCGCGTGCGTCTTGGGGTCGATATCGGGATTGACACGAAACGCGATATGCGCAGGCCGGTTCGCGCTTTGCGCGAGTTCGGACAGCACCGCGAGTTCCGGTTCGGATTCGACATTGAAGCACAAAATTCCGAGGTTGAGCGCAAAGGCCATCTCGTCAGGGGTCTTACCGATCCCCGAAAAGGTAATTTTTTCAGGCGCGACGCCTGCCACGAGCGCGCGCCTGAGTTCGCCTCCCGAGACCACATCCATCCCGGCCCCAAGTTGCGCCAGCGTTTTGAGAACGGCCTGGTTGGAATTGGCTTTCACCGCGTAGCAAATGAGACGCGGCAGGCCAGAAAAAGCGGAATCGAAGACATCGTAATGGCGCTTCAGAGTGGCCGTCGAATAGCAATAAAAGGGCGTGCCGATTGCATCGGCAAGCGTGCGAAGGTCGACATCTTCGGCATGCATGACTCCGTTTCGCATCGCGAAGTGGTGCATGGGTCACTCAGGTCAGAGCAGGGGATCGAGAAAAAAGGTTTTTTGCGAATGCGCTGTGGCGCATGCCGCGGGCGCCGAAGATACAGGCTGGCTATAGGAATTTGTCGCCGTCTGACCCGGCAGCTCGCCGCCATTTGCGGCAGTCTGCGTGGCCCCCGGCGCGCCGCTAACGGGCGCGCATGCCACAGCCGCGCCCGGCGGCGGCTCGAGGGGGCCGCGCCTCCCGCATGCCGCAAGTGAAGGTGCAAGGGCGGCCAACAACAGGATGAATGCAATTTTGTGGGGGCTAATCGGCACGGGGAAGCTCCAAAGGAAAAGCCACTATAGACGAAGGCCGGTTGGATGAATATCGCGCCGGCGGGGAAAGCTGTGATTTAAAGGCGCTGGCCGTGAAGGTGCAGCAACTCGCGAGAACTCACGGGACAGACATGGCAGGCTTTGACCTTCCAACCGGCGAACCCGGCAATCGAGTCCCGGCCTTTGGCCTACCCAATTTGCCGCGGCAACGCCCGCCCACATTCAACTCCGAGGTTTAAACCGCGGCTTGAAAGAGGCGAAAACGCTGAAACTGCCGGGCCTTGGGCCGGCTTGAATAAAAATTTAAACGGTGTTGCACGGGAACCTCCATTGCTCTATATAGAGTGTGGTTTATGCTTCTCGTGACGGTTGTTCGATCGAAGCGATCGCTAGAGAGTGGGCCCCCGCCGGGACCCGCTCTTTTTTGTTGCCACTTGGCTGCCGTCATCGTCGAGCCGGGATTTGAATTTTGTTGATGCCGGTGCGGACCGGCGATGGATAAGGGGAATTTGGTTCGCGTGAGCGGCGCGGCGCTGAATGAGGTGCAAAGCGCGTTGGACGAGCCTCGCTTGGTCGAGGAAATCGGGGTGGCTGCGCGCATTGCACATGTCGTAGAGCCCGTTCTTGTGGGTCTGGGATACCGGCTCGTCCGGGTGAAGCTTTCTGCGCAGGCGGGGATGACGGTGCAAATCATGGCTGAACGGCCCGATGGGTCAATGAGCGTAGATGATTGCGCGATCGCGAGCGGGGCGCTCTCGCCTGCCCTCGACGTCGAGGATTTGGTGAAAAGCGCTTATCGCCTTGAGATCTCCTCGCCAGGAATAGACCGCCCGCTGGTGCGCGTTTCGGATTTCCGTCAGGCTGTTGGGCGGGAAGCGCGAATCGAAATGAACGCTCTTGTTGGCGGGCGTAAACGCTTCCGCGGGCGGATCGTAGGGGTCGAGGGAGAGGGGATCGGCGCCAAACTTACCCTTGAGCGCAGCGATGCCAAGCCGGGCGAAGGCGGGCAGGCCTTACTATCGCTCCAAGACATCGCGGAGGCAAAACTGACTTTGAGCGAGGCGCTTTTGCGCCAGTCGCTGCGTGCGGCGAAGGCGCTCTTGAACGAAGACAATGTTTTGGAGGAAGAGCAAGGGATAGCAGCACCAGAAGGGGTTACGGGGCGAGGGCCCCGGCGCGGACCGGGCCGGTTCGCACGCGGTGCTGCCAAGGTAAGGGGCGTAGTCGTGGACGGGGCCGGTTCGGCGCTAAAGGAAAAGAGCCTGAAACGCACCAAGCCGCGGGCGCCGGGAAGATCGGGTGGGGGCTCGCCCGGGACAGGAGATAGAGATGGCCGTAAGCGCGAATAGACTGGAGCTGTTGCAAATCGCCGATTCCGTTGCGCGGGAAAAGTCGATCGACCGGCAAATTGTGCTTAGCGCGATGGAGGACGCCGTTCAAAAGGCGGCGCGGGCGCACTATGGCCAAGAGACAGAGGTGCGTGCGGAAATCAACCCTAAAACCGGAGAGGTCCGGTTCTCGCGGCTGCTGCTCGTCGTCGATGAGATTGACAACGATGCCACGCAGATCGCTGTAAGCGAGGCGCGTAAGAAGAACCCGGCGGCACAGCCGGGCGATTGGATCGCGGAACCCTTGCCGCCGTTTGAATTCGGGCGAATCGCCGCGCAATCGGCCAAGCAGGTGATCGTTCAGAAGGTCCGCGAAGCCGAGCGCGACAGACAGTATGAGGAATATAGGGACAGAATCGGCGACGTCGTCAACGGCGTCGCGAAGCGCGTGGAGTACGGCAATGTCATCATCGATCTTGGGCGCGGTGAGGCGACGATCAGACGCGACGAGCTGATCCCGCGCGAAGTGTTCCGGCCAGGCGATCGTGTCCGCGCCTATGTCTACGACGTCCGGCGTGAGCAGCGCGGGCCGCAAATTTTCCTTTCCCGCACACATCCTCAATTTATGGCGAAATTGTTTCGCCAGGAGGTGCCGGAAATCTACGACGGCGTCATCGAAGTGCGGTCGGTGGCGCGCGATCCAGGATCGCGCGCTAAGATCGCGGTGGTGTCGCGTGATAGCTCTATCGATCCTGTAGGCGCATGTGTCGGCATTCGCGGGTCACGGGTGCAAGCGGTCGTCAATGAACTTCAGGGAGAGAAGGTCGATATCATTCCGTGGTCGGCAGACGCCGCGACCTTTATCGTCAATGCTTTGCAGCCGGCCGAAGTCGTCAAGGTTGTGCTCGACGAAGATTCGACGCGGATCGAAGTCGTCGTGCCCGACGATCAGCTTTCCCTCGCGATCGGGCGCCGAGGGCAGAATGTACGGCTTGCCTCGCAGCTCACCGGCTGGGATATCGACATTTTGACGGAGGCCGAGGAGTCCGAGCGGCGGCAAAAGGAGTTCGCCGAGCGCACCAGCACTTTCATGAGCGCGCTGAACGTCGACGAAGTGGTCGGCCAACTGCTGGCATCGGAAGGTTTTAGGTCGGTCGAAGAATTGGCTTTTGTCGAGCCTTCGGAGGTCGCCGCGATCGAAGGTTTTGATCAGGATACAGCGTTAGAGATTCAGTCGCGGGCGCATGAATATCTGGCTAAGGTTGAGGCAGAAATGGACGCCCGCCGGCAGGAACTTGGTGTATCCGACGAACTTAAGGATGTCGCCGGGGTGACGATGGCGATGCTTGTCAAATTTGGAGAAAACGGGATCAAAACCGTTGAGGATCTGGCTGGCTGCGCGACGGACGACCTCGTCGGCTGGAGCGAACGAAAAGAGGGCGAGACGACCAAACATGCGGGAATTCTCGACGGCTATGAAATCTCGCGGGCGGAAGCCGAGGGTCTCATCATGACCGCGCGGCTGAAGGCGGGGTGGATCGATTCCATACCGGACCGGACGGAAGATTTGTTTGCGAATGGGATCGGCGATTAGGAGAAACATCCGTGGCATGGCCTGAAAGGCATGACGCTGAGAGATCCCATGAACGGACCTGCATCGTCACTCGCACGAAATCGATGCCGCGAGACATGATACGTTTCGTTGTTGGGCCAAATGCAGCGGTCGTGCCCGATATCAGTAGGAAATTGCCGGGACGCGGGGTTTGGGTGATGGGCTCTGCCGAGATTGTAGCAAAAGCGGTCAAGAGCCAGGCTTTCTCCCGCGGATTCAAGAAGAAGGTCACGGCATCGCCTGACTTAGCAGTTGAGATCGAGAGAGAATTGACCGAAGATTGCTTGCAGGCGTTGTCAATTGCCAATAAGGCGGGTCAGGTCATCACAGGTTTTGCCAAGGTCGAAGAGGCGATTGCGTCTTGTGCCATTGTGGGTCTTGTACATGCCGTTGATTGCAGGCCTGATGGGATCCGTAAACTCGGGCAGTGCCTGTTCCGGCGTTTTGACGATAACCTGGCGAAGCCATGGATCGGCCTGTTCCGATCCGAGGAATTGGATTTGGTATTGGGACCGGCGAATGTGGCATACGCAGCTCTTGTCGAGGGAGCGGCAAGCGAAGGCTTTTTGGCCCGCTCCCGGCACTTGATGCTTTATCGGTCTCGTTCGTCTCATGCCGAGGGCCAGGCTATGGCCGTCTGGACGGCGGAAAATCAAGAATTGAACGGCCTTCGGGTTTCGCGACAGGCGGAAACCGAACGGGCGGGAACGCGGGACAGATGACTGAAACGAAGAATCCGGGTGATACGCTGAGCGTTGCTGCGGTTAAGACGCTGACCTTGAAGCGTCCGGTCGAGGCGGGCATAGTGCGGCAAAGTTTTTCGCACGGGCGCTCGAAAGCGGTCGTTGTCGAAAAAGTGAAACGCCGCTCGTTCGCTCCTGGCGAGGCGCATGCGCCGGCGCCGGTGGCCGCCCCCGCGCGACCGCGCCAGCAGCCGGTTCCCGCGCAACCGCAGCCGCCGGTTCCCGCGCAACCGCAGCCGCCGGTTCAGAAGTCATCCTCCGGAGTTATCCTGCGCACGCTGACGGACGAAGAGCGCGAAGCGCGTTCTCGCGCCCTCTCCGATGCCCGCGAACGCGAAGCGGAAGAGCGCAACCGGGCCGAAATGGAGGCAAAGGCCCGGGAAGAGCGTGAGGCCCGGGACCGCGAGGAGCGTGCGGCGGCCGAGGAGCGCAAACGGGAAGAAGAGTCGCGGCGTGCGCATGATGCGGAGGCGAAGCGCCGCTCGGAGTCGGAAGCAAAGCGGCGTCTGGCCGGCGGGGAACCGGCGCCGGCGCCCGCCAGTCCACGCAAGCCACCCGCAGCCAAACCGCAAGTTTCGGCCGGCCTTGCGCCAGTCCCAAGGCGGGCCCATGCCGACGAAGAAGAAGGCCCGCATTCCGGCCGCAGGGCCGGGGTGACGGCGAAGACCGCCATCCCGCGTCCGGCGAGGAGCACCGAGCCAAGAAACCGCGGCCGTTTGACGCTCTCCAACATCACGCGCGAGGAAGGGGAAGAGCGAACAAGATCCGAAGCTGCTTTCCGGCGCCGGGTTCAAAGGCTCAAAAGTCAGGTTACCGAAGCAAAGGAAAAGATCGCTCGCGAGGTGGTCCTGCCGGAAACGATCACGATTCAGGAACTCGCCAGCCGTATGTCCGAGCGGGCCGTGGACGTCATCAAGCTTCTCATGAAGCAAGGCCAAATGGCGAAGATTACCGACGTTATCGACGCCGATACCGCGCAACTCATCGCCGAGGACCTTGGTCACACCGTCAAGCGTGTCGCCGAAGCCGATGTTGAGGAGGGGCTCTTCGACACGCCAGATAGCGGCCAAGATCTCGTGCCGCGTGCTCCGGTCGTGACGATCATGGGTCATGTCGACCATGGCAAGACCTCGCTCTTGGATGCGATCCGGCATGCCAACGTCGTTTCCGGCGAAGCGGGCGGAATCACACAACACATCGGGGCCTATCAAATCGTCGCCCCGCAAGGTTCAAAGGTCACATTCATAGATACGCCTGGTCACGCGGCTTTCACCGCAATGCGGGCCCGCGGCGCCAAGGTAACCGACATCGTGGTCCTCGTTGTCGCTGCCGACGACGGGGTCATGCCG
>CAYWHF010000137.1:0-6741 GCA_964457695.1 uncultured Methylocapsa sp. | reverse complement strand
TGGCACACCTTCGAATCTTGCGATTTCGATCATGAATGGCGCCAATATCGAAGTTATCGCTGGGATCAATCTGCCGATGCTCATCAAACTTGCCTCGGTGCGCGATACATCTACGCTCGAACAGGCGGTCATCCAGGCACAGGATGCGGGCCGCAAATATATCTATGTCGCGAGCCGCGTCTTGAGCGGAAAATGACTAAGGACGACGTCCCGTGCGGGCCCTATGATCACCGGGCACCAGAGCGGCCGGGGAATGCGCTCGTAGGAACCTTCGAAATCATCAATCGCAAGGGTTTGCACGCGCGCGCGACGGCCAAACTCGTGCAATGTATCGATGGGTTCGATGCTGCGGTCACGATCAGCCGGTGCGGGGAGACTGTTGGCGGCGGTTCGATCATGGGCATATTGACCCTTGGCGCAGGGCTTGGAACGACCATCACCGTCACCGCGGCCGGTACTGAAGCAGCACAGGCAATGGACGCCATCGCCACGCTTCTTGCCAGCCGCTTCGGCGAGGATGAATAACCGCGGCAATTGGCCGGCGATCTCGGTGTTCAGCCCTCGCGAAACGCGCGCACAGCCGCGATTGGTGATGCCGTCGGTTCTACCAAGAACAACGCAATTTCCAGGTGAATTTGGGTCGTGACTCTGCAAGGTAAGTCATTGTTTAGTCCGGCACTATTGGCAAGCTAAAATCGAGGCGGGGTCCCGTCCCTTGGTGCGCTAGGAGGGCGCAATGGCGATGATATTAATGATTGGGAGGAACTTCGGAAACCTCCAGCCTCTTGGGTTGCCGATTGCCTGTCTGTGGACGCCAGAGCGCCGCGATCAAAATGGCTTTTCCAAATGAACCGAGCCAGAAAGACCCAAATTAGTGTTTGCACTTTCATTGTCGCTCGCGCGCCACTTGCATGCAGGGCTGGGCGAGCAACCAAGCGCCACATGGCCCCGGTGAAGGGGCGTGTCATCCGCGGAATTGAAATTCCGGGGTGGCGGCCGCTGCGGCAATAAGCAGGCCGAGTCCTATTCTAACTTTGGTTCGGTCGGCCAAGTTGGCGGCGGATCCGAGAACCCGAGGCGAGGCCGCATAGGTCAGGAGCGCCGATTTGGTCTGCTGCGAAACCCCGCCTGGAAACATATTCGCAATCAAACGAGCGACCGCCTGCGCGGAGTTGCTCAGGTTGACCGGTTGATTGGGCCCGTCGCGCAGCAAGAGGTTAAATAGGCCGTTCCCATTGTCCTGTAGAATTCCAGTTGCAGGCGACAGTAGCTCGACGGCCGCGTTCCACCGGTTGAGCAGCGACCCGCTGCTCACCCAAGGCGCCGAAATGTCCGGGCGGCCATTTGGAGGCCGCCAATCGTAGCGCGGATCGCCCATCTGGGCCAGCATCCCATTGAGCTGCGCCGACGGATTGAAAGTGACGTTGATGACACGCAGCAAGGATACGAGGAATTCGAACGGCGTCTTGAATTTGGCCCCGCTTGACGATGCAAATTCCGTGGAAGAGAAGAGCTGCTGCAGCAATAGCGCGATCTGGTTTGGCGCGGAGAGATTTGCCAGGTAAGCCTGGCTCATACTGGCGATGGCCTGGCTATCCGCCGGGGGGTTGTCGCCTACGAAACGCCGGTAGAGTTTTGTGGCGATCATACTGGCCGTTGCCGGATGGCTTGCCAGGATTGAGAACATCGTGTCGCTTTCGGTCTTCCCGCCAGCCGTGATGGCATGGCCAAGGAAAGTCTTGGCGACGTTTTTGTGGATGGCGGGGTTAAAGGTGAAGCTCCCGCCGGTCTGGCTAATCGTCCAGCCGGCGAGGATTTGGGCCGCCTGCTGCACGTCCTGATCGCTGTATCCGGTGGCAACGGGATTTGGCGGAGTGGTAAGGCCAAAGTAATGCGCAATCCCAAGGGTGTGGAGGTCCATGACCTCGCGCGCATAGTTCTCGTTGGGGTTAGAGCCGGTCGATTGGGCCTGGTTCAAATAGAACATCATTGGCACGCATTGCCCGACCGCGACGAGCAGGCTGTGAAAATTACCGAGGGCATTGGCGCGGATCACGCGATCGAAGACCGGATAAGACGCCGCGATCATGCCGTTCGCATGCGCTTCGACGTTAAAATGACTGTGCCAAAGCTCCACCATCATCTCGAATAATTGGTAGGGCGAGAGTGCCGCGCGGATGTAGGACGCCGCCTGAACTTCGTCGGCTGGGCGGCTGTACTTGGCAAAATCCTTGCCCGCCGCCTTCATCGCTGACCACAATGTGGCTTCGTCGGCATTGAGCGATGTCAGCGGCAGCATTTGCGGCGGCAATGGGTTGCCGTTGGAATCTTTGTCCACAAATTGCAGTCTGACGGCGGCAAGCGCCTGCGCCACTGCAGGCGCATCCGCCGGCGGCGCCGCCAGCTGGGCGGCCAGCCACTGGCTGACATTGTTATTGGTGGGAGCCGTGGGATCGTAGCTGACCGGACCGAAAGTCAAGCGGCTATAGGCGAGGCCGGCTGACGGAAGAGTCATGTGAGCCTCCTAGCCGAACAAGTTCAGCGGCTGGTGAACCGTTAGGGATGGAAAGAGATTGGGCGGCAGGTCGTTGCGCCGAGCCGCAATGGCTTCCACCAGCACCTGCCTCGAATCGGTCGTCACCGCGAGATCGCCGAGGTCGGTTTGCGCCGGCGCAAGCCCCGGCCATTGTCCATACATTTGCCCGCCAGCAACCGCTGTGCTCAGCACCAGCATCACATTGCCATGCCCGTGATCTGTGCCCGCATTCGCATTCGAGGCGAGCCGCCGTCCGAATTCGCTCATCACGATCAACGTCGCCTTCAGGCCCGCTGCCGTGATGTCATTCCAGAAGGCGCCAAGGGCCTTGGACAAGATGGCCACCGCCGGAGGAAAACGGACGTCTTGCGAGACATGCGTGTCCCAATTGTCGTATTCGAACGCACCAAGCTGGAGGCCTGCACCTTTCTTCATAAGTTCGGCCGCGATCGACAGTCCGCGCGACAATGAATCGGTGCCGTAACCGGATGGCACGACATAGCCGCTGTTGAGCGCCTGAAATGCTTGGACTGCGGCGATGGCGTCATTGGCCGCCGTTGGCAATGCGGCGGCGATTGGGTTCGCCGAAATGGGGCTCGCATAAGCGTGCCGGAGAAAAGCAAGCCTCTCGGCCGAAGCAATATTGAACTCATTGGCGTCGAGGATGCCGGCGGCAGAAGAGTCATTGCTGACCGACAACGGAAGGGTTGCGACGCCGAGCGCCGAAACCGCGAATGTGCCGCTGACCGCCGCCGCGGCGGCGTAACGGCCGATCCATCCGCCGAGCGTAGGCGTCGTTGCGATATCGACACTACCAGCCTCGGCAAGTTGCTGCATCTCGAAATGCGAGCGTGAGGCAAATGGGATTCCGGTCGCATGAATTAGCGCCAATTGCCGGGATTGATAGAGGGCATAGAGCTCCGGGGCGGAGGGATGGAGCCGCCAATCCTGATTGGTTAATCCACCGGAGAGCCGGAAACCGCTTCCGGGAATAAGTGCGCTATTACGGGCCGCAACGAGGTTCTGATCATCAACCGGAGCAACGAGATTGAGACCGTCCGTGCCGCCGCGCAACAGAACGAATAGAAGCGGTTCTTTCGCGGTATTCGCCAGGACAATCCGCGACCCCAATGGCAAGGCCGCGAAAACAGTGCCGAGTGCCGCGCCCTTTACAAGATTCCGTCGATTTAGAGGCATTCGCTTGGCCCTCGCCCAATTGCGCCAGCCTCGCCAATCGTATGCGCGCTCGCTGGCACGTGGCTTGGCAACCGCATGACTCAGAGCTGCGGTCTTCACATCGTGGATAGTTAGCGAAGGGAGGTTGAAGCGGATTTAGACGTTTTGTTCGGATTCGACGTATCGCTCGGATTCAATGCAGCCGCGGTCCACACCTATCTTGCGTTTGCCCTTTTGCCGCACCTTGCGAACCAACAACAGGCGCTGCTTCTGTTCCCCGCCGGCGAATGCGTTGATCGCGGCATTGCGCCCGCTGAATTGACGAAGGCAAGAGGCTTTGCCGCGTGCTTCTCGCGCCCTAAGCCGGTGCAACACAGGAGACGATGATGTTTGAGCACGCCGCGCCGCTTACAGGTTGGCTTGCTCGATCTTGCCGGCAGAATCAAAACGGGAAGCGTTCCGCCTGCAGGTAATTTACTCGCGCGACATGACCCTCAACACGGTGCGTGTGAAGATGGCTAGAACGCAAAATTCCACGACGCCTCGCTCTTTCAAATATTTTGCCTGCATGCGCCGCCGGCCTTCGCGTTGGTGCTGTAACTGGGATGGCTCGGGCGTCGGCGAGTGCATTAGGGAGGGGGTTCCAATGCGATACCATAGTGCAACCTGGTCAAGGTAGCAGGCGCCGCACTGCCGCATTACCCTTGCATAAAAATCAGCGTCCTCCATGAGGCGGATCTGCGGATCAAAGCCGCCGATTTTTACGAGGCACTCACGGCGAATCACGCCGGCACTGCAGACGAGTATTGGCCGATCGAATAGCATCCGGCCTGCGAAGGCGAACCTCGTACCAAAGCGGCCGCACAACGATGCACTTCGTGCGGCGTCCGCGAAATAGCGCCGTTCGTGCTGTAGCTGCGTTTCGGGTCCGGAACCAAAGGGTTCGATCTTTCCGAACACGAGGCCAACGTCAGGAAGGCTTTCGAAGGCAGCCTTGACGGCCGCATAGTGCCCTTCGGGCACAATGTCGTCGTCGTCAAGGAAATGAACGAAACGGCCCTTCGCAATCGGCCATGCGAGATTCCGAACCACGCTTGGAACGCCCCCCGTTGGACTGGGATTCCTCAGATAGGTTACCCGTGTGTCATGTAGACCGTCCACGACATTCTGCGCGGAACCGTCAGGACAGTCGTCAACGACCAGAATTTCGAGCGTCACCTCTTGCTGGCTGAGAACGCTCGTTATCGCTTCTGCCAGTTCCGAGCGTCGGCGAAACGTTGGGATCACGACCGAAAAATCAATCGACACCGGAGCGTGGCTTACGAGCTCAATTGAAGGGAAGCGGTGGTGATAAATATTGTGTCAGCTGTTTTGCTAGAGCTCGTACATAGGGCGGATGCATGATCGTCCGATGCTCGCCCGCAACGAGGTGAACGGTGATCACTCCCTTCCCGCATGTCTTCCATCCCAACGTTCGATCTTTCATGTACTCAGGCCCACGTTCCGGTGCGTTGAGGAGCAGGAGTTGCCCATCATATGAATTTGGAACATATCTGCGCCAAGCTTCCGTACGAACCAGCTCACTTCTATGAACAGAGTTTGGAATTCGGCTGCCGCCTTTGCCGTAGGCCCGCCGCGAAATCGCCGCAACGAGTTGCCTTTCAAAACGGTGGCGAAGCCGCGACACGTCCGAGGCTAAATTATCCATGCTGAGATTAAGGAAGTTTCTTCCGTATTTGGTCAGGCGGTCCGAAAAATATGTGAAATAAAAGTTCGCCTTCTGCAAGGGAGACAAATTCTGTCTGTATCTTGGATGCAGCGTGTCGATCAGAGCAAGGAGCCCAACTTCGGCTTTTTCCGCGACTAGTTGCGTAGCCATCTCGTACGCGACGAGACCTCCGAGTGAAAAACCACACAGTTGATACGGTCCTCGCCCCTGCAGTTTGCGGACTTTCTGGACGTAAATTGCAGCGAGCTGTTCGACGGTTAGAAATTGCAGTTCCTCTCCAAACGCCGGCAAACCAAATACGTAGACAGGCTGGTCATCAGGTAAACCGTCCGCAAAATCTCGGTACTTGACCGCATCGGCGCTTCCTGCGGACGCAAAAAAGAGCGGTGGCCTTGCGCCGGAAGAGCGGAACGGAAAGACCCACGACTCGCGTGGAATAACATTGGGCGTAAGCATCGTTGTACAATTACTTTCCTTATCATCTCACTGACATGGCCCTGGATCCTTCACCAGGAGCATTGGACGTGATATGTCCGTTGTGCATGGCGCAGGGACGCGCCCATGTGCGCCGTTCAAAATTTACCGTGTGTAATTCCCATAAAGTCTAGTCCATTCAGGAAACTCCCGCCCAAGCAACTGTGCAAGTTGTTTTGTCTGCGATTTCTGGATCGGCCGCAGAAACTTCAGGACTTCTTCCATGTCAACGCATTTGCGGCGTATGTCCCTGGTCGTGAGCCTTTGAGCAAGCCTCCGGAATGGCAACGGAATATGCGGGGTTAGGGCACGAAACGGATACCGTTGCCGCAACTTCTGCAATATCCCAAACATAGCGGCCCGACGGATAACCTCGGGCGTAACATTCTCGGGCTGGTCAAACCGCGTTTCCTTCGCGAGCGAGGGATCAAGCCCCAACCAGCCAAATAACCTTCGCATGGTTTCAATCGGGGCATGGATCATTCGTTCATAGGTAAGTGTATACACGTGGTCCCTGCCAAAATGGTTGAAGTATGGTTCTATCTGCATCGCGTAGTGACTTACATCAATGAATTGGGTATCGGCCTGAATGGCGCGCAGCATCGGTCTATACTCCGCATTGTATCTGACGTAGTGCCAGTAATGGCTTATGCTACGCTCGACCGGATCACGCATGACATAAATGAAGCGGGCGTTGGGGCTGAATTCCTTTATCTTCTCCGGAACACCCGGCACCAGAGGCAGCTTCGTGTAGTTCGTACTGGCCTCTCCTAGGATAGGCGCGTCTCCTGCCGGCTCAAACAACCGGAGATAGTGTTCCCGGCTT
>CAYWHF010000136.1:0-6759 GCA_964457695.1 uncultured Methylocapsa sp. | reverse complement strand
CAGATGGCGGCAAGTTTCATCTCGAGCGGTGTCCGCGGCGCTGCGACAACAGGGGCCTCTCTGTCTCTTGCAGAATTTGGACGCGGCAGCGCCTTGCGATCGATCTTGCCGCTCTGGGTGCGCGGGAGCGCATCAAGACGCATAATCTGCACAGGGATCATGTAATCTGGCAGGAGCTCGCGCAAGCTCGCGCGCATAGCGCCGAAATTTTCGATGGCGCCTTCCGGCGCGGCGATATAGCCGACAAGATCCAGATCATGCAAAACGGCGGCCGTTTCCGGGCGGCCCGAAACCCGCCGGAGCGCTTCCTCGATATCGCCAAGTTCGATCCGGAATCCGCGCAGTTTGATTTGTTGATCGGCGCGTCCAAGCAGTTCGAACCGCCCCTCGCCAAGATAGCGCGCACGGTCGCCAGTCCGGTAAAGGCGCCCGTTCTTTGCCTTGGCAAAAGGATTTGCGACAAAGCTACTCTGGGTCAACGCGCGATTGTTATGATACCCTCGGGCCAAACCGCTGCCCGCGATACAAAGCTCGCCAGCCACTCCGGCCGCCGCCGTATTTCCAGCCGGATCGAGAATATATATTTGCGTATTTGCGATCGGACGGCCAAACTTTATGGGGCCGCCGTTTTGCCTTTGCGCCAGCGACCAGATTGTGGTTTCGGTCGGCCCGTACATGTTCCAGAGTTCGCCTGCGCTGAGACCCTCGGCGAGTTTCGAGTCAAGCGCTTCGCCCCCGCAAAGAATCCTCAATCCGCGCGGCTGCAAACCAGCTTCAAGCAGCACGCGCCAGAGGGCCGGGGTGGCCTGCATCACCGTCGCGCCGCTACGCTCAATCAGCGCGATCAGGCGGAACGGATCCATGATGTCCGCGCGGCTGGCGATCACAAGCTCGGCTCCTGCCGTCAACGGCAAAAAGATTTCGAGCGCGGCAATGTCGAAGCAGGGAGTCGTTGCGGCGACCAATCTATCGGCGGCAGTAATGCCGGGCGACCGCCGCATTGCGGTCAGGAGATTGACGACGGAACGATGCTCGATATCTATGCCTTTTGGCCGGCCCGTCGAACCTGAGGTAAAGATTCTGTAAGCAAGATCGGTCGCGCTCACCCGCGGGAGGCGCAGCGGCGGTTCTGCGGTTGAGTCCGTACCGGCATCGCGCATGTTGATGCAAACCGGGACCACCGCCTTGATGTCATCCTCAAGTGTTGCCGAGGTCAGCGCAATTTTCACATTTGCCTCGGCCACGATCGCGTGAATACGTGCCGCTGGGTAGATCGGATCGAGCGGAACATAGGTGCCGCCTGCCTTGAGTACGGCGAGCATTGCGACAACAAGTTCCACCGAGCGATCGAGATAGATCGCAACCGGCGTTTCATGCGCGACCCCGGCAGTCTTAAGGCGCCATGCCAACTGATCTGCGCCGGCCTTGAGATCACGATAGGTAATCGCCGCCTCTTCGAAGCGAACGGCGACGGCATCGGGTGTGGACGCTGCTTGCATATCGAACAAGTCATGAATCGCAAGGTCCGGGATCGCCTGATCCGGCCCCGTAAAAGCGGAATGAAGGGCGCTTTCCTCCTCTTCGGTCAGCATTGGAAGCCGGAGGGCTTCCCGGTCCATGTCGCTCGCAATTGCCTCGAGCAGTGTCCGGTAATGACGGACCCAACGGCCAATCGTATCCCGGTCGAAAAGATCGGTGCTGTAGTCACAATCGATGATGAGGCCGTTCTCTTCCGCAACGCCATTGAAAAACAAGTCGAAGTTTACAAAGCGCTTGGGATTTGCGTCCGTTGACACGGCCAGACCCTCGAAAGGAAGGTTTTGCTGAAGCCGCTCCAAATTAAATTGCGCTTCGATCAACGGGAGACGATTGACTTCCCGCGGCATGTTGAGCGCCCGCACAAGGGAGCCAAAGGTGTAACTTTGATGCTCATTGGCGTCGAGTAGGAGCCTTTGGGTTGTGCGCGCGGCGGCGAGAAACGTGACGCCCGCCAGGAACTTGCTTCGCAGCGGCAGGAAATTGACGCAATGGCCGACGAGAGGCCCTTCTTCGTGCAGGCTCTGCCCGGCCGTTGGAATGCCTGCTACAATGTCGCTTTGTCCGCTCAAGCGGGCGAGAAGCAATTGATAGGCGGTGAGAAGCACCGCAAATAAGGTACAACCGTTGCGCGCTGCCGCCTGCCTCACGCGCTCAACGAGAGAAGCCTCGATTGCCGCGCGCAACGTGTCGCCGCGGAAAGTTTTGATCAACGGGCGCGGGCGATCGAGCGGAAGGGCCAAAGGCTCCGGCAGTTCCGCAAATTGTTGCAGCCAATAGTCTTCGGCTTCGGGTTGCACGGCGCCATGGCGAGCCGCATAATCGGCGAAGCTGTGAGGCTCAGGCAGGCTCACCGTTTCGCCACTGAGCCGCCCCGAATAAAGCACTCCCAATTCTTCGAGCAATATATTCGTCGACCAGCCATCGCAGACGATATGGTGGCCGGTCACTACGAGTTTATGCTGCTCTTCTTTCTTGTCCTCTATCAACGTGAAGCGAATGAGCGGCCCATTGACCAAATCAAAGGGAGTTCTGGCATCGCTCTCGATCACCCCGGCAAGGCAGCGCGCAATAGATTCGCCCTCGCCTGGCTCGACGGTCGCGAAGCAGACTTCGTTTGCGGGCGTCACAACAAAACTGTCGCCAACCGGCGAGAAATGAATGCGCAGCGCCTCATGACGCTTAACCAAATCACGAGCGGCTTTTCGAAGCGCTTGCACGTCGAGCTTGCCGCGCAGATCGAGTGTAACCGATTCATTGAAGGCACAGGAAGCGGCATCGCCTAGTTGCGCGCTGAGCCAAATCTCCATCTGGCTTTCGGTGAGCTTGCCTTGACGCGGCAATGCGGGTTGCTGAGCCTGGCCGAGGAGGCCGGCGCTCGTCATCTGCGCCGACGCGTGATCGAAGGCCTCGAGGATCTTGGAAAGATCGGCATCATCGTGGGCCGTCGTCAGGAAGCACGGAAAACCCTCCTGAATGTGGATGCCCTGTTCGCGAATCAGATAATAGAAAAGCGGCGCAAAGTGGCATTCGGGCGGGAATTTGAGGAAGAAAATCGAGCCGAAGTTGTGAATCTCGCCCGGCACGCCGTGACGCTCGAAGACGGCATTGATTGCGTCGACGAGATGGCTCGTGCGCTCGGACAATTCTCGCTGCAGGCTTGGCCCGGCCGCTTTCAAATGTTTGAGGACCGATACGGTCGCGGCCAGCGCCAGAGGATGGCGCACGAAAGTGCCCGCGAAAAAGGTCACACCGGCGGCAGGGTAGGAATCGTCGCCATACTGCCAGAAACCGCCGTCAAGCGCGTCCATATATGCGGCCTTGCCAGCCAATATGCCGATCGGCATGCCGCCGCCGGCGACCTTGCCATAGGTGGCGAGATCGGCGCGTATGCCGAACAGGGCCTGTACGCCCCCCGGATGGACGCGGAAGCCCGTGACAATCTCGTCCAATATGAAGGCGGTCCCGGCCTTTTCCGTGAGTTCGCGCACGGTTTTGAGGAAATGCACCGGACGGAATTCCGGCCGCCGGCTCTGCACGGGCTCGATCAGAACCGCCGCGAGCTCATGCATATGCTGCTCGAGCCAGGCGAGGCTTTGCGCCGTTCCATATTCGAGGATGGTGATATTGGCGATCGATTCCGATGGAATGCCCGGAGCGATCGGAAAGACGCGCGTGACGCCGCCGCGCACCATTCCGCGGGCGAGGACTTCGTCGAATTGGCCATGATAGTCGCCGGCGAAATAGACAATGCGGTTGCGCCCGGTTACTGTTCGCGCGATCCGCATCGCCGCCATCACCGCCTCGGAGCCGGTGTTGCAATAGGTCATCCGCTCATTGCCCGTGAGTTCGCAAAAGAGCTTTGCGGCCTCGCCGGCAAGCGGAGTCTGCGGCCCAAGCTCAAAGCCCTTATGGATTTGCGCGATCAGCGCATCGCGAACGAAATCCGGAGCGTGACCAAAGGCGGTCGGGCCAAAACCATTTAGGAGATCGATATAAACATTGCCGTCGACGTCCCAAAGTTTTGAGCCCTCCGATCTCACGGTGACGATCGGATAGACCATCTCTTTCCACTCCGGGTGGAAACCGGAGACGGCGCGCGGATCGGCAAGCACCGCGCGCGACGCCTGGGTCATTTCCTTTGATCCGCGCGTGCGCTTGACGGTGCGTTCGATGAGCGCGCCGACAAAAAGGCGCTGGGCGGCGTCCAGACCGCCATCCGTTGCGGGCGAGAATGGTTTGAATGGCCCGAAAGCTTCGCCCGGTTTTTTGTTGGGAACCGTATTTTTCTCAGCTAAAGCGGGCTGGGCCCGAGGCGCTGTAACTGCAGCGGGCGCCGCCCCGCCCATCTGCCGCAAGGTCTCGAGCTGCCGGTTGATAAGCTCGGCCATGGAAGCAAGCTGGGCTGCCATGACGTGCTCGATCCCTTGCCCTGGCGTCTGACTAGACGCAACAGTTAAATTAAGCGCCGGACTTGTTGCTTGGACAGGCATTGCTGCAGGCGCCTGCGCAAGAGGTGCGGCTGCTGCTACAAAATCCATTGCCGTTTCATCCAAATGCGCGGCAACTGCGTCCAAGGTTGCGAGCTCGCCCATCATCAGACGAAAGCTCACGGCAACATTGAAGCGATTTTTTATCGCTTGGCTCGCCTGCGTAAGAAAAAGCGAATCGAAGCCAAGCTCCAGAAAACTTGCGCCCTTGGGCGCACTGGAAACATCGATGCCAGAAAGATTTTCAAGGAGACAAGCAAGTTCGGCGCGGATCGCAGCTTGCCGGTTTGGCATTTCGGGGATTTGTGCGGGTACGGCAGTTTGGGCCGGCTGCAATGTTTCAATCGCCAGGGCGGCAAATTGATTCCCTTCAAATGACACAGCCGCAACGGAACTTGCGGCCGGCGGATCCACAAAATAGCGCTTGCGCTGGAAAGGATAAGTGGGCAGGACGACGCGCCGTTGCTGCGCGACATCGTGGAACGCGCGCCAATCGGGGATTGCTCCAGCGGTCCATATGCGCCCAATGGTCTCGAGGAAGACCTCATCGGCGTCACGCATTTCGGCTGCATCGGGCAGCGAACCGGCGATGAGCGGAGCGCGGCGGCCTGCTTCGCTTTGCCGCGCAAGACTGGCGAGTGTCCGCCCGGGCCCGACCTCGATCAAGGCTGGAGGTGATTTGCTATCGGCCAGGCATGCGAGTGCGTCCGCAAAGCGCACCGTCTCGCGGCAATGCCGGGCCCAATAGAACGGATCCGTTGCCTCTTCGGCCGTTATCCATGTTCCCGACATTGTGGAGACATAAGGGATAAGCGGAGGGCTGAGGGGAATCCGGCGCAAGATTTCCGAAAGCGGCTCGATCACCGGATCAACCATCGCCGAATGAAAGGCATGTGATGTCCGCAACCGGCGCGACGTGACACTCCGAGCGTTGAGCATTGTTTCGAAAGTTTCGATCGCGGCATGCGACCCGGAAACGACGCAGGCTTGGCTCCCATTTACAGCCGCTATGGAAAGTTCATTTGGAAGGCAAGTTTTGAGTTCTGCCTCTCCCAGCATGACGGCGAGCATCGCCCCTTCCGGGAGATCTTGCATCATTTTTCCGCGCGCGGCGACAACTGCTAACGCATCTTCAAGGCTCATCACACCGGCGAGCGCCGCGGCAACAAATTCGCCAATACTTTGCCCAAGCATCGCCGAGGGATTAAAGCCAAGGCTCTTCCACAAGCTCGCGACAGAATAGCTGACACAAAAAATGGCCGGTTGCGCAAGCTCCGTTGCATGAAGACTGAGCCCGGCTTCTTGCGGCTCGCCGTAAAGAATTTTTCGCAGGTCTAGACGAAGCAAAGGCTCCAAAATCCCGGCGCAACGGTCGATCGTCGCCCTCACGATAGGGTATCGCCGGTAAAGTCCCTGCGCCATGCCGGCATACTGTGTTCCCTGACCCGGGAAAAGAAATGCCAAGCCGGGCGGGGTGGCAGCGGCCGTCTCCTCGCCGGCGCCAGTGTCGAGCTTTTCGATCAGCTCCTTCGCTGTCCTAGCGACAGCAGCGAAACGGCAGTTAAACGCGCGCCGGCCGGTTTGCAAAGTATATGCAATGTCTCCGAGACACTGTTCGCCATGAAGTGCGAGATGCGCGGCAAGACGGCTGCGTGCGTCGCGCAGCGCACTGCTCCCGCGCGCCGATAAAACAAACAATTGCGCGGCACCGTCTTCAGGCGATGGAATGGCCGCAGACGCTATCTCGGGCGCTTCCTCAAGAACGAGATGGACATTGGTCCCGCCGACGCCGGCCGCATTCACGCCAGCTCGGCGCGGCGTCGCGCCTCGCGGCCATGGCTGAAGCGACGAGTTGACATGGAAGGGGCTATTTTCGAGGTCGAGTTTCGGATTGGGAGCCTTGAAATGGAGCGTCGCGGGCAGCCACTCTTTCTCAAGCGCCAAAATGGTTTTGATGAGCCCCACTACCCCAGACGCAATGTCGAGATGGCCGATATTGGTCTTAACGGTTCCGATCGCGCAATATCCCTTCCGCTTCGTGGTAGCGCGAAATGCCTTGGTAAGGCCTGCGATTTCGATTGGGTCGCCTAAGGGAGTTGCTGTGCCATGGCACTCGACATAAGAGACCGACTCTGCAGAGACGCCCGCAACTGCCAGGGCAAGCGCGGCTGCCCTGGCCTGGCCATCGCTGCTTGGCGCGGCATAGCCGGCTTTTCTTGCTTCGTCATTGTTG
>CAYWHF010000135.1:0-6768 GCA_964457695.1 uncultured Methylocapsa sp. | reverse complement strand
CCTTTACCGCCGAGACTTATGACGCTGCCCCAGATCAAGACATCCGCGCCGGTTTGCTTCAGCAAACTCCGCGCTGCGCTCTCGGTTTTTGGCCTGTCCTGGGTACTAGAGTCTACAATACGTTCAGCGCTTATGGTTTCGACGCCCTCGAAATGCCCCAGTTCGTCGAGCAATAGCCTTTCGTGCTCCCGGTCCTTGTCGTTGCCGAGCTGCGCCACTGCTATGGTGAGGCGATTCGCTCGCGCTTTTGAACTTGGATTGAGTGTGAGCCTCTTAATGAGTGGCTCTACTCCCGGGCGCTCTTTAATGTCCTTCGACTTCCACCAAAGGAAAGCTACGGCAGCGACCCCAATAATTAGGGTCGCGAGCGGCCAACCAACATGCTTCGCCAGCTCTTTGGCGCTCGCACCAAAGCTAAAAAACCACTCAATCGCTTGTTGGAGAAAAGCCTGCTCAGCCATCCCCTCCCCCTAGCGAGGCCGCCCAAAGCCCTGCATTGTAACGGGCAGGTATCAGGCGTTTTATACGTCTCTTCTCGCTTACATGCAAAGTTCGTCGCAGCCGGCCGAAAGTAGAATGACAAAATTTAGCAACAGCCGGAAAGGATAAAGAAAGCACTGTCTCCCGCCTTGCAAAAATCTGAACTCATCATCGGCCTATCGTCTTACGCCCCCGCGTTAACAGCCCATTTACCCTAATCGCGCAAATTGCCGCGGCGGGGCACGAGGGCCCCGGGGAGGCCGCATGCCCGCACGAATTCTTATCGCCGACGACGATCCCATCCAACGGCGTCTCCTCGAAAGCCTTTGTAATCGCTTCGGTTACGAGGTAGAGGCGGCCGGCGATGGAGAAGCGGCGCTCGCGCGGCTCAAATCCCAAAGCGCGCCAAAAATAGACCTTTTGATTCTCGATCTTGTCATGCCCGGCCTCGACGGCTTGGGCTTCCTTGCCCGGCTCAAATCGGCGGGCGAGACGCTCCCCGTCATCGTCGAGACGACGCAAGGCGCAATTGATTCGGGCCTCGTCGCCATCCGGGCAGGGGCGGCCGACTTCCTCGTCAAACCCACTGGCGCCGAAAGGCTGCAAACATCGATCAAGAACACGCTTCATGCAACAAGACTCGCTGAAGACGTACGGTTCCTGCAGCGCAGGGCCTCCGGTCACCTGACGCTGGACGATCTTGCCGCTGAAAGCCCGGCCGCGGCGCGCGCGCTCCGGCAGGGAGAAAAGGCAGCCAAATCGAATATTCCCGTGCTGCTCGAAGGCGAAGCGGGCACGGGCAGGCAAGTACTTGCCAGAGCTATTCACGGCGCCTCCGCCCGGCGCGGGGGCCCCTTTGTGACGGCCAATTGCGCCGCTATGGGGCAAGAATTCGCCGAAGCGATCCTGTTTGGGCGCGATCCTGAGGCGGCGGGCGGAAAAAACACGGGCAAATTCGTCGAGGCACATGGCGGCACGCTGTTCCTCGATCAGATCTGCGAATTGCCGCTGCAAGCGCAAGAAAAGCTCCTGCGCGCTCTTTCCGAGGGCATGGTAAGGCCGGAGGGAGCAAGACGCCCCATCAAGACCGACGTGCGGCTGATATTGTCGGCGAACCAAAACTTGATAGAACTTGTCAAACTCGGCCGGTTCCGGGAGGACCTCTTCTACCGCCTAAACGTGTTTCCGATCGCTATTCCGGCGCTTCGCGCCCGGCGCGAGGATATCGCCGGATTGGCCGCACGCTTTTGTACCCGGTTTGCCGCAGAGGAGGGCAAGCTGCTTCGCGGCCTCTGCGCCGAGGCCCAAGCGCTTCTTTGCGCCTATGATTGGCCGGGCAATATCAGGCAATTGGAAAACGCCGTCTTTCGCGCTGTGGTGCTTGCCGATGGCGATGAGCTGACAGTCGCCGATTTTCCCCAAATCGCGGCAAGGGTCGAGGGCTTTGACGTTCGCATCCCGCCGGCGCCCGTAATTTTGTCACGCCAGACGAGCCGGGCAAAAGAATTCGTCCGGGTGGAATTGCGCGACCCCAACGTCCTTCCGCTTCTCGATTCCTGCGGCAATACGCGTCCGCTCGATCGATTGGAGGCCGAGGCGATCAAATTCGCACTCGGCCATTATCACGGCCAAATGTCTTCCGTGGCCCGCAAGCTCGGTATTGGCCGCTCGACGCTTTATCGAAAGTTGAAACAGCATGGTCTCGAAGAGCTGCATGAATCAGGGGCTGCCCGCGAAAAGGCTGCGGCGCTTTCCGCCAGCGCATGACGGCTCGAATTGTGGCAGCTCTGCCGCGATGTAAAAATTAATCGGGCAACGCATCGCGAGCTTGGGTTCGTGCGTTACCCTGCTAACGGTTCGCGTGTCGCAACGGCCGAGCGGCCGCACGCGATTCGCGGGCAGGTGTTGCGAGCGCGATTCGCCGGGCGAGGGTAACAGGCGGGATGCGCAAGACTGTGAGGCGGGATTATGCGTAAGTTATTGCAAGAAATGGTTTTTTTAGGTGCGCTTGCCGCGGCTTGGCCCGCCAGCGCCGAGGATGGCTTGCAAATCCCGCGTTCTGCGCAGGCCATCCCGGAGCCTTTCCGTTCGCCGCTGGAAGCCGGGACGGCCATGGGCGCGATGCCGGCTGACCGCGGCATTTCTTTGACAGATGTTCCGCCTTCCGCAGACGCCGTCCAGACTCGCGCCGAGCAACAATATGGCACGGCACTGCCGCCGCCACCCCGCGTGCCTGAAGAGGGCGGGCAGGCCAACGATGCGACTGCGGCGAAATCCACAACCGGGGATGCCGCGGCATCGCCTCCCGCGGGCGAAGCCCAATACCCCGGCCCCCAAGAATCCTTGCCTGCCGTCAATGCGGCGGTCAAATTCGCGCTTGAGGCGCGTTTCGGCCTCCCCGATCCGCTCGGGCTCCTGCATCGGCGCGAGCGCGAGGCGATCGCCGCCTTTTATGCCGCGCGCGGCTTCGCGCCGCTGTGGTGGAACGCCGGCGTGCCCACGCCAGAAGCCGCCGCAGTCTTCGAGCGGTTGCAACGCGCTAGCGACGACGGGCTCGACATCAAAGGTTTCGGGCTTGCGAGATCTCCCTCGACAGATCAAGAAATCGCCGCCCTCGACATCGCGCTCTCCGATGCGGTCGTGGCCTATGGCCGCCAGGCGAGCGGCAGCCGGGTCGATCCGCATATGATTTCGCGCCTGATCGGCGCCGAGCCGGAAGTCGCCGATCCCGCCGTCATCCTGGCGCTCGTCTCGACCGCCGGTGAATCGGCGGGCGACGAGCTGCGTAAGTTTAATCCGCAGCAAAAGGGCTATCAGGCGCTGCGCGAAAAGCTCATCGAATTGCGCTATGGGCGCGTGGCCGGACGCGGTCCCCGCGTTCCCCTTGTTCGCGCGCGCATGAGCGTCGAGGGCCGTTCCGAGGCCGAACAAAACGCGGCGAACAGCAAAGAGCTTACCTATGACAGCAAGATCGCCGCGCCCGCTGCCGGTTTCCAGAAAGCCAAAGGGCTCAAGGCTTCGGGCAAATTAACGCGCACTGGCGCGGCCTTGCCCGGCATTGAGCCCACGCGGCTGGAAGGCGAAATTATCGCCAATATGGAACGCTGGCGCTGGATGCCGCGCGACTTGGGCGAGCGGCGCGTCGAAGTCAATATCCCGGATTTTGAGGCTGCCGTCGTTGACAATGGCGAGGTGATCGAGCGCAACCGCGTCATCGTCGGCAAGGAGCAAACCCCCACGCCCGTCTTTTCCGAAACCATGCGCTTTCTGATCGTCAATCCCTATTGGAATGTGCCGCCGTCGATCCTGCGCAACGAGATGCTGCCGCGCGCTTCATCCGACCCGAGTTATTTTAGCCGCCATGGCTATCAAGTGTTTAGCCGCGCCGGCCATCTCGTCGTGCGCCAGCCCCCCGGCGAGCGCAATGCGCTGGGCCGCATCAAATTCATGTTTCCCAATAGGTTTTCCGTCTATATGCACGATACCCCGACGCGCCATTTGTTCGCCGCGCAAAAGCGGGCGTTCAGCCATGGCTGCGTGCGTGTCGATGCCCCCTTCCGTTTTGCCGAAACGGTGCTTGGCCGCGCCAATGGCTGGAGCGAGCAAAGGGTTAAAAAACTTATCGGGGGCAACGAGCGCTATGTCTTTCTGCCAAAACCGCTTCCCGTGCATATCGAATATTTTACTGCCTATGTGGACGAGGGCGGCGCGCTTCGGTTGCGCAGCGACCTTTATGGCTATTCGCGCAGGGTAAGGGCGGCTCTCGGGCTGGAAGGTTAGTACCGCCTTCACGGCCCGGGCGAAGCCGTCATAGCCAGCTTTCCCGCGGCGCATAGCGTCGCGGCGGCGTGCACCTTGAAGCAGCTTTCGATCTGTGGTTCCGGATCTCTACGATAGAGGCCATGCAAGCACTGTCATAGGCGAAGCGGTGCACTTCCAGTCCCGCTTGGATCAACCGAGCTCCGGTGAATGACGCGCACGTCACGTGTCACTTTACTCTTGATTTGGATTAAATTGTGCGAACGCCTGTTCGTGCCGCGCTGGCAAGCCTTTCCGCCGCTGGGCTGATGGCGTCGGGCTTCGGCGCCGGTTACGCCTTGAGAGCGGACCGGTTAACGCAAAGCGGCCTGAGCTGCCCCGCCGCCAGGCCATTTGCGCGGCTCGAACTTTTGTTCGGCACACAACGAAAAGATGCGGCGCCGGTCAGCGAAGAAGAGTGGAACCTTTTTCTTGCGGCGGAGGTCACCCCAAGATTTCCCGAAGGGCTCACGGTGTTTACCGGCCAAGGCCAATGGCGCGGCCAGGACGGGATCATCGTCAAAGAGACGTCGCGCATGCTTCTCGTCTGGCACTCGAACGAGGACGATGCGAGCGCACGCATCGAGGCGATCCGCGCCGCCTATAAGAACCGCTTCGGCCAGGAGAGCGTATTACGCGCCGACGGTGAGTCCTGTGTTTCTTTCTGATCCAGGCAATGCCCTTGCCGTCAAGCAGCTCGCTGCTGCACCGGCCAAGTTCTCGCCTACGGCCACTCTGCGCTCAGGCGCGGGCGCGCTCTTCCCAAGGGAGATCGTTTAGCGGTGCGATTGCCGCCGCGATGTCGCGCGCGGCGGCCATGTGGGCGGGATTTTCGACGTCAAAAGTTTCCATTGTCGCCGACATCAAGAGGCCGCCATCGGGCAGATGCTCGGCAATGCACGATGTTGGCGGCGCTACAAGCGAAGCGAGCCAAGGGCAAAGATATTGGATCCAGACCTCGCGGAAATAGGTGCCTTTCTTTCCCAACGCGCGAAGTGCATCCGGGTAAGCGGCACAGCGGACCGGATCCCAAGCCTCGACAATGGCCAGAAGTGCGGGTTTTAATATTTTGTATGTAACAACCGAAGAATCAGGAACAAAACCGCTGTTTGTCGACAATAGGACGTCATTCGGAACCGGCATTGGATAGGTCGAGCCGGCATGCACGCTCAAGGAGAACGAGCGATTGCGCGCTTGCTCCCGCGTCACTGCTCCGAACCAATAACCATTGATCGGCTCCGGCTTGCCCCAATCATCCTTGGTGAGGCCGTCGGCTACTTCCTCCGCGTAACGGTCGCGCACGGTCTCGAATTTCTTCGGGCGCTTGGAGACGCAGGTCCAAAGGGCGAAGATGGGATCAATCTCGTGCAAGTTGTCGATAGTGCGCACAAAACGTGCGGCGAGAGCATCAGGCGTTTCCCTCCGCCGTTCCCAATACGCATGGACCTTAAAGCCGCGCCCGTACACGAAATCTGTCATGGCACCTCAGCTGGCACGGGAAATATGATGATTCTCCCACTCAAATAGTCATTCTCTTCGAAGATATCGCGCGCTTTATCCGCCGCTGGCTCCTCCGCAAAGTACCATTCGATATCCCGCCCGCCGCTCGCTTGCACCTGGCGCGTGGCTTGCCTAATCAACTTCGTGCGAGCGCCTTCTGCCACAATAGCGGAATCATTCTCCAATACCTCGGCTAGGCCCGGCCCCTTGGCCTCGATCATTGTTCCATCGCTTTCGCGGCAATCATCGTAGGTCACACGCTCTCCCGTCACTGGATTGAAGAGGCTGACCGCGACTCCTGGCGGCAAGGGCGCCTGCGGATTGACCAATCTGCTGATCTGCGCTTGGTACTCCGTTGCCCGCTCCTTGGCCCCATGCGGCACATCCGGCTCGGGGTCAGGGCAAAGTTGTGGACTGTTCTCATCCCGCGTAGCGTCTCGCGCGGCCCCGGCGGCGTCCGCTGCGGCTTCCGCCGCGTCCCTGGGCACCGCCCGGTTTTCGAGCGCTTGGGCATCGAACACCACACTGTCGCCGACAGCGCGGGCAATCGGATCGCCGGTTGCGGGATCATAAAATATTCCGCCTTGCCCGAGTCTTGCCGCGGCAACAATTTCGCCGTCTTCATTGGTGACGCGCAGCGTGCCCTCGTGTAGTGCAGACCGGAATCGCCCGGAACCTGGCCCTCCGACGTGACTCCAGGATTAGGAGAGGGGACGAAAATCGCCCCAAACACTGCGCCCCAGCCGCCGATGGTTGCACCAAGCTCGCCCAACCCCACCAGAAATTCTGAGCCGGCTGCGCCAAACAAACCTTCCGCCAAAGTTCCGGCCTCGGCCGATAGGCTCGCCGCCGCCGCAGGTACAAGCTGCGCCACCACCGGACCCGTTTGATGTAAACTGGCCGCTTGTGCGCCGGCTGCCCGCCGAACGCGCGGCTGGTCCGGATTATATTTTAGGAGCGCGAGAAGCGGCGGCGCAGATCGCGCCTTCA
>CAYWHF010000134.1:0-6789 GCA_964457695.1 uncultured Methylocapsa sp. | reverse complement strand
AAAAGCCGGCCGGGACCCGGGGCAGCAATAAAAGCCGCCAGCATGAACCCGAAGCCGGAAAAGACCGCGAGCAACCCCGGAAGGCCCGCCACGCCAAGCGGCAAGGCCCAGGCAAATTGTTTGGCCTCGACAAGAAAAGCCGCGCCGAGCCACCAAAGACCTGCAACGAAGTATCCAAAGCCCCAGAACCAGCCAACAAAATAGGCGCGCCACGCAGACACCGGCAGCCCCAGGCGCACCCAGGCAAAGCGCGATTTTTGCTGCGTCTCCACGCAACCGTCGATGAGCCAGATGGCAGCGGTCATCGGGATCATAAGCGCAGGAAAAAAGTCGAAGGGCGCCATGGCAAGCGCGCCAGCTGCGCCCGTCACAAAGGCAATGATCCAGCGCCGCCAGCCCGAAGCGAGGGTGACTGCGGTAGCGATCGCGAGCATGATGGGCTTCTTCGTCCTCACTCGCTTGTCGAAATTAAACTGAGTTGGCTACCAAGCGTCATCCCGCTCTAGCGCCTGATCTGTTGCGTGCCTTGTCTTGGTTCGTCTGGAGGCGGTCTCGCCTCGACATGCGTATCAGGACTGGCCGCTCCGGCAACGCGGATCTGGACCTGCTTCACCCGGCGCTGGTCGGCATCGACAACTTCAAACTCGACGCCGTCTCCGGTGATGATTTCACCGCGTGCCGGAACATGCCCGGCAAGCGTTATGATGAGCCCCCCCAAAGTATCGACCTCCTCAGCGTCGCCAATTGCGGTGAGATCGGCCCCGATTGCGCTCGACACCTCCTCAAGACCGGCGCGCGCGTCGGCAACAAACTGACCGCCGGGTCCGGTTTCGATCCTCGGACCCTCGTCCAAATCGTGTTCGTCCTCGATATCGCCTACGATTACTTCCATGATGTCTTCAATCGAGGCAAGACCTTCGGTGCCCCCATATTCATCGATAACGAGCGCCATATGCGTTCGCGAGGCCTGCATTTTCACAAGAAGATCAAGCGCCGGCATGGAGGCCGGAACAAACAGCACCGGGCGCAGAAGATTGGCTTCCGCTAAGGTCATATCTCCTTCGCGCCGGAGGAAATTGAGCGCTCCAGCTGCTTTGCTCGAAGGTTCCGCGGGCGGCTTGCCCGCAGCGCCGGCTTCCCCGCAAGGCCCGTTCACAGCAGCGGAGAGATAGGCGACAAAATCGCGAATATGCACCATGCCGCGCGGTTCATCGAGCGTTTCCCCATGCACAGGCAGGCGCGAATGACCGGCCGAGCGAAAGACTTCCAGCACATCGGCAAGCTTGGCTTGCATTGAAACGGCTACAATATCTGTGCGTGGAATCATGACGTCGCCAACATGCACTTCGTGCAAGGCAAGTACATTCTTCAACAGGGCGCGCTCGTGCGAAGAAATATCGTCTTCGATCGAAGTGTCAGCGAGCGCCACCTCGATGTCGGCGCGCGTTGACATCCCCCCAAGGCCGAACAGCGCACGAAGCCGGTCGAAGAGACCCGGCTTTCCCGCCGTACCCGGCTTCCCTGCCTCGCTCGCGGCAGGAGCGTCATGCTCACTCATTGGCGCAAGCTGCTTCCTCACTCACCGCCGCTCTGTAGGGATCGGCAATTCCAAGCCTGCCAAGAGCAGCACGTTCGATCATTTCCATCGCCTCGGCGTCTTGCGTCTCAACATGATCATGACCTGCAAGATGCAGAAACCCATGGACCAATAGGTGGGCGACATGTTCGCGTAACGGAATTCCAGCCGCGGCGGCTTCCTTCGCGGCGGTCTCGAACGCAATGACGACATCGCCGAGCAGTCCCGCCGCCGCCGCACCCATGCCGGCGGGAAATGACAGCACATTGGTTGGCTTATCGATGCCGCGCCATTTGCGATTCAGTGTCTGGATGAAGGCATCATCGCAGAAGAGGACACTGACTTCCGTGTTCGGGCTGAGCGCGATGCCGCTTTCGCCGATTGCCGCGAGGATTGCAGTCTCGACAAGCTTTGACGGGTCCTCAAGCTCGGTCCATTGCGCGGCTTCGACAGCAATATCGATTGCAGGAGTCATAGCCGCTCCGCTCTTCCCTTAATAGCCGCCTCTTCATAGGCGCCGACGATCCGGCGCACGAGATCGTGGCGAACGACATCGGCTTCCTTAAAGGTTACGTGGCCAATTCCGTCCAGCCCCGAAAGAAGTTTGATCGCCTCGCTAAGACCGGATTTTTGACCTGGAGGGAGATCGGTTTGCGAAGGGTCCCCTGTGACAATCATGCGGGAGCCCTCGCCAAGGCGGGTCAGAAACATTTTCATTTGCATCGAGGTTGCGTTTTGGGCCTCGTCGAGGAGTATGCAGGCGTTGGTCAAAGTTCGACCGCGCATAAACGCTAGCGGCGCGACTTCGATCATCCCCGTCTGCATTCCACGTTCGAGCATACGGGCATCCATGAAATCGGCGAGAGCATCATAGATTGGGCGCAAATACGGATCGACCTTTTCGCGCATATCGCCTGGCAAAAAGCCGAGCCTTTCGCCGGCTTCGAGAGCCGGGCGCGAAAGAACGAGGCGTTCGACTGCGCCTTGTTCGAGCAGGAGAACCGAAAAGCCAACGGCGAGCCATGTCTTGCCGGTGCCGGCAGGCCCCTCGGCGAACACCAGCTCATGGCTTTTCATGGCCCGCAAATAGAGGTCTTGCGCCGCGTTGCGGGCACGGACCTTTCCACTCCGGCGCGTGCCGATTTGCTCGAAGACGACTTCTCTCATTTCCTCTTCTTTCGGGAAAAGCGTGCCCTGCAAAGCTCCCTCCTCGATAGCGCCATCGACGTCGCCGAGACCGATCGACTGTCCGAGTTCGACTCGCGCGTAAAGATTCTCCAGCACCAGCCGCGCATGCTCGCACGCCCCGGCCGGACCCTTGACCGTCACGTGATTGCCATTCGCATTGGCTACCACACCGAGCCTGCGCTCGAGCTTGGCAAGGTTCTGATCATATTGGCCGAACACCAGCGACGCGTGGCGATTGTCGTCGAACGCCAAGGTGACCTCGGCCAAACCGGATTCGCCTGATGACCGCTTAAATTCGGCCCGCGTGAAAGGTGATGCACGATCGTTTGATTTCAACGAATGGCCTCGCGAGCGGCCAGGTCCGGTAGCAGCCTCGCAAACAACGAATGAGTGCCTGCGGAGACAATCTCCGCGCGAACAATGTGGCCGATGTAATCGAGGCCGCCCTCCATCTGAACGGGCTGGAGATAGGGAGATTTGCCTGCGATCTGACCCGCGTGGCGGCCGGGCTTTTCAATCAGCACATCGAGCGTGCGCCCGACAGTTTCGGCGTTGAAGGCACGCCTCTGCTCGTCGAGGAGGATTTGGAGCCGGGAGAGCCGTTTTGCCTTCACGGCCTCGGGAACCTGCTGCGAAGATTCGGCGGCGGGAGTGCCTGGCCGGGGAGAATATTTGAACGAGAAGGCGTTCGCAAAGCCAACCGTTTCGACGAGATCCACGGTCGCTTCGAAGTCCTCATCGCTTTCGCCAGGAAATCCGACTATGAAGTCGGAGGAAAGGGCAATGTCTGGCCGTGCGCGGCGAATCTCGGCTGCGAGCGAAATATAATCCTTGCGCGTATGTTTGCGGTTCATGGCGGCGAGGATTTTGTCGGAGCCTGATTGGACAGGCAGGTGCAGGAAGGGCGTGAGAGAAGGCAAATCGCGATGAGCCGCAATAAGACCCGCGTCCATGTCTCCAGGATGACTTGTCGTGTAACGAATGCGTGCAATGCCTGGCACTTTCGCGATCCGCGCGCAGAGCTCGGCAAGCGTAACGAACGCGCCATCGTGTGCCGCGCCATGATAGGCATTGACGTTTTGGCCAATCAAAGTCACCTCGCGTACGCCCGCCCGGCCGAGAAGTTCAACTTCGGCGACTATGCTTTCGACCGGACGCGAGGCTTCTGCGCCGCGTGTGTAAGGTACCACGCAAAAGGTACAAAATTTGTCGCAGCCTTCTTGCACGGTCACGAACGCGCTCAGTCCGCGGGCGCGCACACGCCGGGAAGATGGAAAAGTAAGGAAATCGAATTTCGATTGGGCCGGAAATTCGGTGTCCGCAACTGGCCCCCTGTTTTTTGCCTGCCGCAAAATTTGCGGCAGACGATGGTAGCTCTGCGGGCCAATGATGGCATCCACAGCTGGCTGGCGGCGAAATATCTCCTTACCTTCGGCCTGCGCGACACAGCCCGCAACAATGATTTTTGTCTCTTTTCCGTTTGCGGCGCGGGCGGTCTTGAGCGCGCGCAGCTTGCCCAATTCCGAAAACAGCTTTTCGGTGGCGTGTTCACGAATATGGCAGGTATTTAAGATGACGAGGTCAGCTTCCTCTACAAGCGCGGTCTCGGCATAATCTTCTTGCGCCAGGATGTCGGCCATCCTTTGCGCGTCATAGACATTCATCTGGCAGCCATAAGACTTAACATACATCCGGCGGTTCGCGTTTGCCGGCGCTTGCGCGGTGGCATCTTCGCCGCGGGCCGCACGAATTTTGTCAAACCCTGACATCTGCTGCCTTGGTTCGCGAGGCTCGTTTCATTGTTTCGCGGTCTGAATTATAATGCGCGAGCGGAGGGCGCGGCCCCTTCTCAAGATCGGATATGGCTGAAGCAACCGGCAGGGGAAAATCCTCTCACCCGAAGGGTTTTATAGCAGATCGCGCCGCATAAGGAGAGCCCCCTTGGGGCTAGCGTCAGCGCTACGGTAATAGGCTTTGCGCTCGCCGAACTGTTTGAAGCCGAAATTTGCGTAAAGAGCGAGAGCCGCGGTGTTGTTGGCCTCGACTTCGAGAAACAACCGGCTGACCCGGTTTGCGGCGAGACCAGAAAGGTGCGGCGCAAGGAGAAGCGTTGCCACTCCGCGCGCACGCCACTCCGGCGCAACCGCTATTGTTAGCATTTCAGCCTCATCGGCGGCGATGCGGGAGAGAACGAAGCCTGCGAGCCTTCCATCCTTGTCGCCGATTGCTCCGTCCGCCAACGTCCCCGGTGCAACGAAAAGCTGCTCAAAATCGGCCTCCTGCCAGGGATGGGCGAAGCTCGCGGCGTGGATGGCGGCGCATTCCGCGCTTCGCTCGACTCCAATCGGCTGAATACGCGGGGCTGCTTTGGCGGGCCACCCGATCATAAAGGTGCTCATGGCGCCATCGGTTGACAGTGCGGTTCCTGCGGCCCCTTGGCAACCGGGTCCGCCAAATAGAGCGGCCGCGCCGGCGTGAGCCCGGGGTTGGCGAGAAGACCGAGTTTCGCAACAAAGGCGATATCCGCGCCGGCAGTATCACGGGCAATTTCCACAACAGTCCCATGCGCCGCAGCTTCCGCTGCGAGGAGACGCGCGCCCGGTCCGGCAAGCCGCAAAGGACCCGCGCCAAGCGCGCGAACGGCTTCACGCGCTTGCGCCATGCGCGGTGAAACGACGGCCCTTCCCATTGGCCCAAAGGCGGCGAAGAAAACATTGCCGCGGCGGGCATCGATGGCGGTGACCACAAGACCTACCTTCTGCTCTAGGATCAACGGAGCGGCGAGAGCCGCTAAGGTCGAAACCCCGGCCACCGGAACTTTGCAGGCAAGCCCGATCGCTCGCGCAGCGGCTATTCCAACACGAAGCCCGGTAAAGGATCCAGGTCCAACGGTCACGGCGACCCGGTCGAGCGACGCAAAGCCTCCTTCCACATTAGCCATAACCCGGTCTATCAAGGGCAACAGCGCCTCGGCGTGGCCTCGCTCCATCGGCATCGTTTCGATCGCTTCCGGTCTCTCGGCCCTATCGTCAAGGACGCATGCCGAAACCGCCGGCAGTGCAGTGTCGATCGCCAGAATTTTCATGCCGCAAAACTCGCTTCGCGTAACGCGCCCGTCGAAAAGCCGAGCAAAATCCGCACGAAATCGCAGATTTCAAATCTGTTCGACAGCACGCACATCTGGAACATAATGCCTGAGCAAATTCTCAATCCCATGCCGCAGCGTAGCGGTTGACGAAGGACAGCCGGAACACGCTCCTTTCATGGCGAGGTAGACGATTCCATCGCGAAATCCACGAAATCGGATATCGCCGCCGTCGCCGGCAACCGCAGGGCGCACATGCGACTCGATCAATTGCTTGATCGTGTCCACTGTTTCGGCATCCTCACCGGCGAAAAATTCCTCGTTTTCTTCGTGCCCGGTTTCTTCGCATTCGCCGTCGAGCAAGGGTTCGCCGGTAACGAAATGCTCCATAATGGCGCCAAGAATGACAGGTTTGAGGTTTGCCCAATCTCCGCTCGATTTTGTAACGGAAATGAAGTCCCTGCCGAAAAACACGCCCGATACCCCATCGACCGCAAATAGCGCCTGCGCGAGCGGCGATCGGCTCGCCCCCGTCATGTCACGGATGTCGAGCGTGCCGTGGCTCATGACCTCGCGCCCCGGGAGAAATTTCAAGGTCGCGGGATTTGGCGTGACTTCGGTCTCGATAAACATGAGTGTCTCCAGAAGTTCAAAATCTGCGGCCGGGAATCGGAACTTTGTTGAAATATGATGGCATGCGCGCCAATGAGCAAGCGACACCTAGACGGGCAGGTGCGAAGGTTCGCAAATCCCGGTGCTGGATAGAGCCACGGCGCACGCGTTCCGGGGCCGGGTCGACTGCCCGCGCTTGCTCTCGCAGCGGCGATTTCCGCCCGCAGCACAGATGCCGAGCGCGCGACATTCGCTCGCGCAGCATCAAGACAGATGGGCAGAGTTGGAACCCTGTGCGCAGTGCAATCGTTAGTATCCAGGCCCAAGG
>CAYWHF010000133.1:0-6800 GCA_964457695.1 uncultured Methylocapsa sp. | reverse complement strand
CTCCCACGCTTCTGAGGGAAATGTATCTCGTGGGCAATCGGCGAGGACATTACCGCGCATTCATCAGCCTTCTCCGGAACGCGGAAAGCTGGGAGGCCGCAACTAAAGACTACGGCCGCATCAATATCCCGGTGCTCCTTATTTGGGGGGACAAGGATTGGGCGCGGCTTTCCGAACGTGAGCACGACCGCGACCTCATACCCGGTGTCAGGATGGAGACGCTCGATCGCGGCGGGCACTTTTTGGCGCTGGACCGGCCGCAAGAATTACGCGACCTTATCATCCACTTCTACACTGCCCAAGGCTATATCACGCACGATGATATGTCTGAGAGATCTCCCTGACTGGCCATCAAAAAGTTGGGGATTCACATGATGAACAGAACGAGACTGAGTTTGTTCTACTTAGGTTCCTACCTCGTAATCATAGGCTTTGGGCTGCTGCTCGCTCCTGACGGAACTTTGAAGATTCTGCAATCGACGGGGAACTACGGCGACGTTTTTCCGCGCGTGGCTGGTATGTTTATGAGCGGACTTGGCTTGTCGGTTTTCGGTATGATTCGTGCCCGCTCCTATGATTTATATCCTGCGACGCTGGTCATTCGCGCATACTTTATTGTTTGTATTGCGGTCTTCTACACGATGACTGGCGACCCGCTGTTCTTGGTCCTGCTTGTCATTGTCGGACTTGGGCTTGTTCTGTCGCTCGGCTTCTATCTGCTAGATCGAAAAAATTCACGTTAAGGCCAGCGCACGAGAGGGATGGTAGAAGGAGTCGAAGCAATGTAGTGGCCGGGGCGCTACTCAATGCCGCAAATTGCGCGAGCGTGAAATCCTCGGCGGTTGGATCAGGCGGCGACCGCGCTGCCGTCGGCCAATACTCCGTCATGATTAGCCGCGGCAGCATAGGGACGCGGCGTCATCCTTGCCAGAGTTTTTACTTGGCGGGCGTGGATTTTAAACGTAATCTCGCTGAGCCTAGGAGCCGCCAGTCTCCAACGGAGTAGCCAAATTGATTAGTCGACGACTAAGAGAATTGTATTATGTTACAATGCGTATCCCGATGCTGCTCAATGGACGTCTGTACAAAACATTGCGCGCCCCAACCCGTGGCGTTGTGTGCGTCCAATTGGGGCCTGGCCAGAAAAACTACCTGTCCGGTTGGATTAACGTAGACGCCAACATTGTGACGGCAAAATGCGACGTCTGGGCGAACCTTAAAGATCCGCTGCCGTTCCGCGATGAGACAGTGGATGTCTTCTATTCTCACCATGTGGTTGAGCACCTTCCAGATCGATTGCTGGTCAGCCATTTTAAGGAGCTTTATCGCTGTTTGAAGTCCGGGGGAATGTTTCGTGTGGGTGGCCCACACGGCCACAATGCCCTCCAAAAATACCTCCAGAAAGATCTCTCGTGGTTTGGAGATTTTCCCGACCGTCATGAGAGCATCGGAGGCAAGCTCGTGAACTTCATCTTTTGCAGAAACGAGCACTTAACCCTGCTTACGCCCTCCTACTTGGAGGAGATTGCCCGAGCAGCCGGCTTCGAGAGGCTGACTATCTGCGAGCCGACGAAAACCACGAGCAACCCTGCCCAGATTGATCATCGCGTGCTCAACATTGAGTATGAGAGTACCTTCGACGCTCCGCATACTTTAATCGTTGAGGGCTACAAACCCGGCGTATAGCTCAGCCGAAAAGTTTACGTCCCCTCTCATGAATAGTGTTAGCAACAGCCGCAGTCTCGTTTATATCTGCGACTGGTTGCCGCCCGACTTCGGTGCCGTCGGCCAGTACTCCGTCTTGTTGGCTCGCGAGCTGGCAGCAAAGGGGCAAGACGTCATCCTTGCTGGACTTTCTACATCCGGCAACAGCGACACTACGGAAACGATAGGACCCGGACGTTATCGCCAAATAAAGCTCGCTTCAGCCTCATACACCAAGTCCGGCAACATGCGCCGGCTGTTATGGACGGCAAAGACCAACACGCGCCTCCTCTTTCATCTGTGGAATCACTTGCGCGCAGCGGACACGATTCTGTTCACCGGCAGTCCGCCTCTATTTTTGCATTGGATCGCGCCGGCGAATCTTGTCTTGAAAAAGGAACTCGTCTACCGCATCACCGATTTCCATCCGGAATGCGCCATTGCCCAGGCGGGTGGCGCGGGTCTCTTTCTCAAGCTCCTCTATCGTCTGACACTGTTTTGGCGCCGCCGCGTGGATCGCTTTGAGGCGCTTGGCGAAGATCAGATGAGGCGGCTTCGCGAGATCGGTATCGCGGAGCACCGGATTTGCCTGAAACGCGATCCGTCTCCAGTCGTTATCACGGGCGAAACGCCGCCATTGCAACGTCCGCCGGGAGCAAACTCCTCCCTCTTGCTGCTTTATTCCGGCAATTGGGGTGTTGCCCACGATTACCAAACCTTCGTCGAAGGCTACCGGCTCCACCACAGGCTCGGGAGCGCGCGGTTTGTTCTCTGGCTGAATGCAGTGGGCGCGGCGATCAACGCGATTGAACGGGCCTTATCGGAGGATCGCCTGCCCTATGTCAAAGGCGCTCCGGTGCCGCGCGAAAATTTGGCGTCACTCCTGGTTACACCGGACGCACATCTTATTACGCTGTCGGATCCGTTTGTTGGCTTCGTTCTGCCGTCAAAAGTCTATGGATGCATAGAATCGGGCCGGCCGGTGCTCTTCATCGGCAGTGAAAAATCCGATGTGCATCTTTTGTGCGCCAAGAGCCTCGGTCCGGCCTATGCACGGGGTGACACGGGCGACGCGGAGGCCTGCAGGAGGGCCCTCGACGGGCTCGCGCGAATGATCGACGATGCTTGCAACGCGAAACGCTATCAATTTTCGAGCGCAAGCAGCGGCGATGGAATCGCCCGCTCCGGCAATGGATGCGTGACGCAATCAAATGGGATGGGGTCGGAGTTGGAGTAGGTCGTGCACGCGGCGACGCGACGCACGGCCTCATTCCACGCAGTCGGCAACCGGGCCAGCCATCCGGACCCGCGCCATGAGGCGGGCGGCGAGCCCGGCATGGCGCAGCGATGGCCTGGCGGGGTTGCGATATTGAGGACTTGGCAAAGCCGTTGCCAACAGTGCCGCCTCCTTTTCGTCGAGCTCTTTCGCGCTTTTGTGAAAATAGCGGCGCGCGGCTGCCTCGGCGCCAAAAACCCCTTCGCCCCACTGAGCAAGGTTGAGATAAACCTCGAGCGTGCGTTTTTTCGGCCATTCGAGGTCGATAAGCAGCGCCAAGGGAATTTCGATGGCCTTGCGCAGATAGGATCGCGAAGGCCATAAAAACAAATTTTTTGCGGCCTGCATGGAAATCGTCGAGGCTCCGCGCTTGGGCCCGGCCTCTCCAGGATGATCGATAACATAGCGAAGTGCACCCCAATCGACGCCATGATGCCGGCAGAAGCGCGCGTCCTCAGAGACGATCACGGCGATGCGGAGATGTTCCGACATGCGCGAAAGCGGAACGTAATTCCGTTCGGCCGTATCTTGTTCCATCCAGCGCGCAAGCATGAGCGTCGAGGCCGGCGGGAGAAAGCGGTAGAGGAAGATCAAGCCGGCAAAGCCAAGCACCAATGCCAAGCTGACGCCAGCGGCGGCGCGCGCGATCATCCGGGGAAAACTTTTTCGCCTGGTCCTCGAAGCCATGACCGAGCCTTGACCGGTCGCGCTTAATCGGGCAAGCATGGCCTAGACTATACATGGCCAGGGACACCATACAATGACCAAGGGCACGCTCGCGGCCGAATTCACGGCACGGCTGGCGGCAGCAGCGCAGGCGACGGAGTCGATGCTCGATTCTTTGCTGAGCCCTGCTCTGCTGCCAGGCGAAACGCTTCGGCCAGCGCGATTTCTCGAAGCCATGCGTTACGCCAGTCTCGACGGCGGGAAGAGGTTTAGGCCTTTTCTCACGATCGAGACCGCAAGATTGCTCGGCGTGGAAGGCGAGGGCGTAAAACGCGCGGCGGCTGCGATTGAAATGGTCCATTGCTACTCGCTCGTCCATGATGATCTCCCGGCCCTCGACAATGACGATTTGCGCCGGGGAAGGCCAACCACCCACAAGGCCTTCGGCGAGGCAAATGCTATATTGGCAGGCGACGCGCTCCTCACTTATGCCTTCGATGTTTTGGCGGATGAGGCGACTCACTCCGACCCTCAAATACGCATTGCGCTTGTTCTCGGTCTCGCGCGCGCCGCAGGTCTTGGCGGCATGATCGGCGGCCAAGTGCTCGACCTCGAAGCCGAAGAGGCGCTTGAGCCGCACGACGCCGAAGCCGTAACAAAACTTCAGGCGATGAAAACCGGCGCGCTTTTGCTTTTTGCCGTGGACGCTGGAGCTATTCTTGGACGCGCGAAGGCCCCAGCGAGGGCCGCGCTCTCGTGCTTCGGCCGTGCGCTTGGCGCGGCTTTTCAGGTGACCGACGACATCCTCGACGTGGAAGCGGACGAAGGCGCGCTCGGCAAGCGCGCGGGCAAGGACGCAGGCCGCAACAAGGCGACCCTCGTCGCGGCTCTTGGACTTGAAGCCGCGCGGGTACGCCGCGACCAACTGGCGGCGGAAGCCATCGCCGCGCTCGATTTTTTTCCCGAAGGCGTCAATGCAACGGTCTTGAAAGAAGCGGCCCGTTTCGTCGCCGCGCGTACCAACTGATGCCGCGCCCGGACTCTGTGGCACCAAGATGGCGCCGCGTATTCCTGCTTTGGCTACCGTTACGCATTCTCCGTGCGCATCCGCGCCTCTTTATTGCGGCGGCCGCGGGCGTTCTGGCTGGAGTCATTTTACCAGAGAGCCCCCGCCTAACGACCCGCCTATTGATCGCCTGGAATGTTGCCGCTTGGCTCTATTTCGTTTCGTCCGGCATCATGATTGCCCGCGCAACGCCGCAGACGCTGCGGGCGAGGGCAGAGGCGAGCGACGAAGGACGGTTGTTCATCCTCCTCCTCACCTGCCTTGCCGCTATCGCTTCAATTGCGGCAATCGTAGCCCAGCTAGCTGCTGTCAAGGATCTGACCGGGATTGCAAAAGGCCTCCATATCGGGCTTGCGGCGATGACGATTGTCACGGCCTGGTTCTTCATCCATCTGACTTTTGCGTTTCATTACGCGCATGAATATTTCGATGAAGTGCCGGATGAGCCCGGAAAATCGCGGACCGGCCGCGGCGGGTTGATTTTTCCCGGAACCGATGAGCCGGATTATTATGACTTTCTCTATTTCTCCTATGTGATCGGTGTCGCCTGCCAGACGGCGGACGTCGCCATCAGCTCGGCGCCGCTGCGCCGAACCGCTGTTCTTCACGGCGTTCTCGCCTTCTTCTTCAACAGCGCGGTGCTGGCGCTCACAATAAACATCGCCGCCGGCCTCATTTGATTTGCGAAATTCGTTTTTGTTCGCGCACGGGCATCTTCGCGATTGAGACGCGTTAGCTCAGATTCGTCATGGAATTAAGGAATACAATAATAAATCAATTAGATTTAAGACCAGTTAGAATAGATCATTCTATGCGTTTTTCAATGATAGTATTCTTATTTCAGCCGTATAAAATATCGATAGCATAAAAATTGAAAGGGTAGAACGAATGGTATACCTTGCAAAATTCATGTTGGGTATCATAGTAGGGTTATGCGGAATCTTAATTAAGATAATGCTTAATCATACTTAAGGCAATAGAGATGAAAAATCCGCCTGGCTGATTTGAATTACGAAATTGGTTTTTCCTCGGCGCCCGGCATGTTCGCGATCAAGACGCGCTCGCTCACATTCGGCGCGGTAAAGCCAAACACGCGGCCGTAAAAATCGAGCTCCAGCTCAAGCGTACGGCGAAGAGTCTCCGCCTTGCGAAACCCGTGGCCTTCGCCTGCAAAAGAGTAATAGGCAACGGGCAAGCCGCGCGCCTTCATCGCTTGTACCATTGTCTCTGCCTGATTGGGCGGCACGGTTTTATCGTCCTCGCCTTGAAAAAAGATCACGGGGCATGAGAGCCTATCGACATGGTTGATGGGTGAGCGCTCGCGATAAAGCGCTTCGGCCTTGGGCAATGGCCCGATGAGCTTATCGAGATAGCGGGACTCGAATTTATGCGTGTCCCCTGCGAGCAGCATGAGATCGCCGACGCCGTAATAGCTTGCCCCTGCCTTGAAAAGACTGAGTGAGGTCAGCGCGGCAAGCGTCGTGAAACCGCCCGCACTGCCGCCGCGAATAATAAGCCGGTTGCCATCGGCGAGCCCGCGCTCGACGAGACTTTGCGCGGCCGCCGCGCAATCCTCAACGTCAACCACGCCCCATTGGCCATAGAGCCGCTCGCGGTAAATGCGGCCATAGCCCGTCGAGCCTCCATAGTTTACGTCAACGACGCCAAAACCCCGGCTGGTCCAAAATTGGATGCCCAGAGAAAAACTGTTCGAGGCCATGCTCGTCGGCCCGCCATGCGACAGGACGATGAGCGGCGGCAGCTCTCCGGGCGGACCCTCAAAATCGCGATTCTTCGGCGGATACCAAAACGCATGCGCGGCGCCGGCGCGCGCGGAAAAATCTATGGGCGTTCCCAGAGCGATGCTCTCTTCCGGAATGACGGCCGGGGCCGCGGCGCGGATTTTTGTTGGCGCGCTTCCATCGATCCTTGGCAACACCGAAACGGCGGGCGGCGAAGCAGGCGGCGTTGCGATATAAGCAATACCGCCGCCGAAGGGGCACGGGCACTCCTGCACCTGGCCGATGCCGAGCGGCGCGATCCTTCCATCCGCGATCATGACCGTGGATCTCACTCCATCGCCCGTAA
>CAYWHF010000132.1:0-6861 GCA_964457695.1 uncultured Methylocapsa sp. | reverse complement strand
GTACATACAGAACAAGCCGTATGGTAGGACATAACCTGGCGAAACAGCCACGTTCCAGCGAAACGGACACACCCCGCCACGCTGTTCGCTGCGACGCCGGGCCTATTGGTCGCGACCCCCCTATGCGCGGACCCTCTTCAGCGTCTATCCGCGGACTTCCAAAATACGGCGAGTGGGGCGAACGAAAAATCCACGAGTTTGGCCGCGGGGCTTGGCGGCACCGGCGGGGCGGTCGTCTACACGAAGACGGTTGCAACGAAGGGCTTGAATACGCTCTACGTCACCTTCTCGGCCCAAGGGGATAGCCATAGCGGATCGGCGCTTCTCATGAACGCTTTTGTCAACGGAGGACTGTGTCAGCCGCTGGCAGGGCAGTCAGGAGGGGGAGGCGGAGGCATACATGTGAAGACCGGATGGTATACTTTGTCCCACCTGCCTCAATCCACAACGGGCACCAATTGCAACGACGGAGGGGGCGGAACGGCCGACTGCCATGACAATACGATCTACTTCTCGTGCTGCGCCCGCATAAATCCGGCTGCGACGTCTTCCTCGGTCGCAATCAAGCTCGCCAATTTGCCCGGGGGCGGTGCAAACATCTCCTTCTACGAGCGAGCAACCATCTACATCGACGGCCAGGTGCTCGGCCTTTGCACACCTAGCCGGTGAACGGGGGCAAGCACAATCCCCCTCCCAAGGCGAGCAGTAGCTTCTGCTTGATGCCCGAGCGGCGCGAAAAGCGCTTGTCACAGTTAGCCTCCCCCTGTTTACACGGGGGCTGGCTTTTTTGCGTTGGCATACGCCGCTCCTCCAGCGGAGGGTCAGGGCAACCGTGGTCAGCGCCCCATCCCAAAAGCGACCTCGATGGCGAAGGATCGCTTCACTTCCGGTGGCGGCGGCGGGAAGGGTGCAGCGCGGCGGACCAGGGCCAGGCTTTCGGAATCAAGATCGGCTTCGCCGCTCGACCGCAACAAAGAAACCGACGCAACAGCGCCTGATTCATCGAGGACAAATCCGATAGTGGCAGTCCCTTTGGCGCCGCGCCGAATGGCGTTTTCGGGATATTGTTTCGCGCGTTCCAGCATTCCGCCGACAACGAACTGATAATTTGTCGGTTCGCTGCCGTTTGCTGCCGTAACGGGTACCGCGAAAGTGCGAAAATTATACGGCACGGCATCAATGCGAAATGCGTCCGTGCTCTCGATTGGCCGCGGTTCCCTCGCGTTCCCGCCTTGGCCGCCGGCAATGCGTGCATCCGGCTTGTTGAAGACCTCATCACTCTCTTTTGCGGGCTTTTCCTTTTCCGGAGCATCCATTTGCACCGCGGACAATTTTGGCGGCGGCTGCGGCTTTGCGATCACCACTTCGATGGGAATTTGGTGCGATCCGTCCACGGGAGAGGACGTTGGATCGAGGAGCACAAGGGCCAGGCCGAGGCAAAAATGCGCAACAAGCGAAAATAGGGCAAGCTTGGCGAAAGAAAGCGTATCGGACGATTCTGCTGCCTGCGAAATATGTGCGCATTCGGGATCATGCGAGGTTCTTTGGGCGATCACTTCCAGGGATCTCTAACGTAAAGATTTCGGCTCTATAGCCATCGTTCGCCTTCTGGGCCACCTCCTTAAGCTTGCTCCGCCGAGCCTCTGGCGAGTTTGAGCCTATTCCGCTTCGCGGCAGCGAATTTTGGGTCATTGGAGCCGTTCCCGAGCCTTGGCAAAAACCATCCGGAACATGTCTCGGGTCAGGACACCGGTATTGGTATTATATCTTGAACAATGATAACTGTCGATGATAGTTACACTCTTCTTTTTCTGGCAGGGACTTTGGGAAAGCGTGCCTCCCGCGCTGAGCCCATGTTCGGCGCCATGAGCGAAAGGGAAGGCGACCGGCTTCTTTCCGAAGGCGCGCAGAACGGAGTCATGGGCAATTCGTCCGAGCGCCACGATTACCTCAAGCTCAATCAATCCGGCGATTGTTGCCGCGAGAAAGGAGCGGCAATTTTTGATTTCGGCGGGCGCGGGTTTGTTCTGCGGCGGCACGCAGCGCACGGCATTTGTGATCAGGCAGGACACAAGGCGCAGGCTGTCGGTTGGAGACGCTTCATAGGCGCCGGCGGCAAAGCCAAAATCAATCAGAGTTTCGTACAGGAGGCCGCCCGCGAAATCGCCAGTAAAGGGGCGCCCGGTTCGATTCGCGCCGCGCAGGCCGGGCGCTAGACCTACGACAAGGAGCCGAGCGTCCCTTGCTCCGAATGACGCAACCGGCGCGTTGTGCCAAACCGGCTCAATTTCTCTGAGAGAGTTGCGAAACTCGAAAAGGCGCGGGCAAAAGGAGCAATCGCGATTTGGTTCAAGACCTGTCCGGCATTGCTGTAATGCCGGCATAGGGCCGTTCCGGCTCTCTTGCTTTGCTGGCAAAAATGATGCTGGCAAAAATGACCGGCTTTACGGCCGGTCGTCGACAAGCGCCGGGTCGAACTGATCCACCGCCGCCATGCGCCTCTCCTGAATCTTTTGCGCCCGTTCAATTCGCTCGGCGGGATCACGGCCGATTTTTGGCGCGAGTTGCGCAAGATCGATGAAATCATCGGCCTGGCGGCGCAGCTCGTCGGCAACCATGGCTGGCTGGGTCACATTTGTCGAAACGACGGACACCCGGACGCCTTTACGCTGAACCGCTTCGACAAGGGAGCGGAAATCGCCGTCTCCGGAAAACAGCACGATATGATCGATATGATCGGCCATTTCCATGGCATCGACGGCAAGCTCGATATCCATATTGCCTTTGACTTTACGCCGGCCGAGAGCGTCGACGAATTCCTTCGTAGGCTTGGTGACGACCGCAAAACCATTGTAATCGAGCCAATCAACCAGCGGGCGGATTGAAGAGTATTCTTGATCTTCGACCAAGGCAGTATAATAAAATGCCCGGATCAATTTCCCTCGGCTCTGAAACTCCTTGAGAAGCCGCTTATAGTCGATATCGAAGCCCAGCGACTTCGCGGTGGCGTATAGATTCGCGCCATCGATAAATAGCGCTATGCGATCCTGGTCAGCCATCAACCTATCTCGTAATAGTAACTGTTGATATTATTCATCATTATTTATCACACCCGGAGCAAGAACATTAACTCCCCGGCCAACGCCCGCGCGCACTTTCCTCCCACCGGTCCGTTGCCGCGCTACATTTGGGCGATATTATGTGGTCCTATTTATCCTTTGCGTCAAGTGCCACCTAAACTCGAGGCTTGAGCATCAAAATGAAAATATTAAGGCGAATGTCCATCATCGCCGAAATTTAGGATGATCTTACCAGCAAAATTGGCGATTGCCGCATTTTTAGTTGCCTCGCTGCGCCGCCAAAGTATAAATAGATAAATCCAAAAAGGTCGGCAATTCGAGGAGTAAACACGGCATGGCCCGCGTCACGGTCGAAGATTGCATCGATAAGGTCGAGAATCGCTTTGGGCTCGTCTTAATGGCGAGCCACCGGGCACGCGTGATCGCCGCCGGGGCCCCAATCATGGTTAGCCGGGACAATGACAAAAACCCGGTCATTGCCTTGCGCGAGATCGCCGGTTCTTCTTTAGCGCCAGAGGACCTCAAGGAAGATTTTATTCAGTCCTTGCAAAAACACGTCGAAGTGGACGAGCCCGAGGCCGAGGTTGTACCGGCACTCCCATCGACTGCCGAAGGAACCGATGCCCCCGGCGAGTTCGACCGGATGACCGAGGAAGATCTTTTGCGCGGGCTCGAGGGCCTTGTTCCGCCAGCCGAAACGGACGAGGACGGCGACTAAACCTCGTTCCTGCTCGCGCGGCCAATGCCGTGCGCCGGGGTCTTGCCGCGACATTTTGCAGAAAACCTGTTCGCAGCAAATCGAAGCCGCGCGGAGAGCACAGACAAACTGGTGCGCCAAGATTGCGCTGGCATGAGAGCGCAATTTTGAGTACAGCATAAGGCTTGTCTGCACGCCGGCGATTTTTCTTGTCTGAGCGTGCGATCGAGCGCAAGATTAAAGGGACCGGTCGAGTTCTCACCAGAGGTTGAGCTGACGAGTCCTGTCGCGGGCCGGCGTAATTATGATGCGGCAATATGAGCTCGTCGATCGGGTGCGGCGCTATAATCCGCAAGCCGACGAAGCGGCACTCAACCGCGCTTATGTCTATGCGATGAAGGCGCATGGCGTGCAAACGCGTGCTTCCGGCGATCCTTATTTTTCGCATCCGCTCGAAGTTGCAGCCATTCTCACCGACATGAAAGTCGACGATGCGACAATCGTCGCGGCCGTCTTGCATGATACAATTGAAGACACCAATTCCACGCGCGAGGAAATTGACAAGCTTTTTGGCAGCGACATTGGCCGTCTTGTGGACGGGCTGACGAAACTTAAGAGACTCGATCTTGTATCGAAGCGCGCCGAGCAGGCGGAGAATTTCCGCAAGCTCCTTTTGGCGGTCGTGGAAGACGTTCGCGTGCTTCTCATCAAGCTTGCCGACCGGTTGCACAATATGCGCACCTTGCAATTTGTGCCGGAGGACAAGCGTGCGCGCATCGCCGCGGAAACGCTCGATATCTATGCGCCACTCGCCGGCCGGATGGGCATGCAGCGCATGCGCGACGAGCTCGAGGATTCGGCCTTTCGCCATCTTATGCCGGACGCCTATGCAATGATCGCCGAAAGGCTCGAGGATCTGCGCCGTAAAAATTGGAAAATTATTGCCAAAATCGAACAGGAGCTCGGTTCCGAACTCGCGGCAAGGGGCATCGCCGCTAAGGTCGAAGGGCGGCAAAAACGGCCTTATTCGGTGTGGCAGAAGATGGAACGGAAATCGATCTCCTTCGAGCAGCTCTCGGACATATTTGGCTTCCGCGTTGTGGTCGAAGACATCGAGGATTGCTACCGCGTCATCGGAGTCGTTCACACCAAGTGGGCGGTCGTTCCTGGCCGTTTCAAGGACTATATTTCAACGCCGAAGCAAAACGATTATCAGTCGGTGCATACCACCGTCGTGGGGCCCGGCCGGCAGCGTGTCGAGCTCCAGGTGCGTACCGCACTCATGCATGATATCGCCCGCAATGGCATTGCCGCGCACGCTCTCTATAAGGATGGACAAATCGCGGATAAGGAGGGCCTGACGAACGAGAGCCGTTCCTATCAATGGTTGCGCCGCACGGTGTCGCTCCTCGCGGAGGGCGCGACCCCCGAGGAATTTTTGGAACATACGAAGCTTGAACTTTTTCACGACCAGGTGTTTTGCTTTACCCCGAACGGCCGGCTGATTGCGCTTCCGCGCGGCGCGACACCGGTTGATTTTGCTTACGCGGTTCATACCGATGTCGGCAATTCCGCCGTCGGCGTAAAGATCAATGGCCGCCAGGCACCGCTTCTTTCCGAACTCAAAAACGGCGATGAAGTCGAAATCGCCTGCGCCGAAGGCCAGACGCCGCCGGCCGTGTGGGAAGGTCTTGTGTTGACCGGCAAGGCGCGCGCGGCAATAAGGCGCGCGACCCGTGACGCTGTCCGCGCGCAATATGCGGCTCTCGGGCGCCAGATCGTCACCCGCGCCTTCGAGCGCGCCGGAAAACCTTTTGCGGAAGACAAACTGAAGAGCGCACTTCCAAAACTCGCGCGCACGACGACCGAAGACGCGCTCGCAGCGGTCGGCCGCGGCGAGATGTTTTCAGGCGATGTTGTCAGGGCCGCCTATCCGGAATTTTCGGAAAACGGCAAGGCAATTGTGCCGCGCCCGCGCGGCGAAACGGGCTGGCTGAGCATGAAGAAGGCGACAAGCCTCGTCTTCAAACTTCCCGGCGGCGAGACAAACAAGAAATCAATCCCCGGTCAAGGCGCGCAAACGGATCTGCCGGTTCGCTTCGCCCCCAATGGCGGCGCGGTGCCCGGCGACCGCATCGTCGGCATTTTGACCCCCGGCGAAGGAATCACCATTTACCCGATCCAATCGCCCGATCTCGTCGCCTTCGACGAGGAGCCGGAGCGCTGGCTCGATGTGCGCTGGAACCTTGAGGAATGCCGGCACGAGCTCTTCCCTGCGCGGCTTTTGCTCACCGCGATCAATGAGCCCGGAACTTTGGCGCAGATCGCGAGCGTGTTCGGCGATCATGGCGCCAATATCGATAATATCGTCATTCGCGCGATCTCGGCCGACTTCCGGGAGCTTACGATCGATGTCGAGGTCACGGATTTGAAGCATTTGACCACGATCATCTCGCATTTGCGGGCCCGTCCGGTTGTAAGCCAGGTCGAACGGGTCAACGGATAATGGGACCACCCTATCTGCGCCTCGGCGTCAATGTCGACCATGTAGCAACCCTGCGCAATGCGCGGGGCGGCGCGGTTCCGGATCCCCTGCGCGCGGCCTTGCTCGCAATTGAGGCTGGCGCCGACGGCATTACCGCCCATTTGCGCGAGGACCGCCGCCATATCCAAGACGGCGACATGGAACGGCTCAAAGCCGCGATTTCAAAGCCGCTCAATTTCGAGATGGCGGCAACTCCCCAGATGCTCGACATCGCTTTAAAAATAAAGCCGCATGCGGCCTGCCTCGTGCCCGAAAAGCGCACCGAGCGAACGACCGAAGGCGGACTCGATGTGCTAGGCGGGCATGATCACCTAAGGCCTTTTGTCTCCGAACTCGCCCGCGCGGGAATAAGAGTCTCGCTATTTGTCGAGCCCTCAATCGAATCAATAGAGGCCACAGTGACGATTGCCGCTCCCGTGGTCGAACTGCATACGGGCGCCTGGTCCAATGCTCTTTCGCTTGGGGAAGCAGAAAAGGCACGGCATGAATTTTCGCCGCTCCCCGCCTGCGGCGGCGATGCTCCAAGGCGCGGGGTACAA
>CAYWHF010000131.1:0-6938 GCA_964457695.1 uncultured Methylocapsa sp. | reverse complement strand
CGATCCTGACGGCCCAGCCGCGCGATGTGAACTATTACCGGAGCCGGCTCAGCCGGTTCTCGATGCTTTCGCATGTGACGATAGAGGTGCGGAACACGGCACGCGGCGGCAATGCGGCCAATAAGAGCCCATCAGCACCGGATCAACGGTGAACGGCGTCGGATCGCGCAACCTTGGGTCAGGCTAGCTTGGTTATAGAGAAGAATCCGGATTAAAGCCGTATTTGCCATCGGACAAGCGCGGGGGCCTATCCCGGAAATTTTCACGTGGCAGGCAGGATTGCGTAAAGTTGGCTGATTTGGGTGCAAGATACCCGGCTCGGCCCACGAGGAGGGCTCAATGGAATTCTGCTTTCGCAGCCAGGACAGGACAAACGATTGGCGCGCCGGGTCGATCGTCATATGCTTCAATGCCGTTTTGGCGGCGTCGCCGGTGTTTGGTACGGAACCCGGTCAATCGGGCGTCACATCCGATTGGCGCGACCTTGTTGGCGTTGCGGAAACGACGCTGCTCGCCGGGCTTTTGATTGTCTTGGGTCTTACCGCGCTGTTCCATTTGGCCCAGCGGCGGCATTGGATGAAAAACGAGGCAGGGCTCTATTCCAAGCTGTCTGCGTTGCGAGCAAAGCTCGATCGCGCCCGGATTTTTCTCGGCGCTGAGCCGCAGATCGTCATCGCCTGGGGCGGTCCGGGCGCGGAGCCGGATATCGAGGGGGATACCGGGCTAGCCGGGGATTGGACCAACCCCCGGCAGGTCCTTGCTTTCGACACGTGGCTGCCGCCCCCACTGGCACTGATGCTCGACAACTCTGTGAGCAGGCTGCGGGCGCGGGGAGAGGCTTTTCGTCTGAAGGCAACGAGTCTCAATCAAAGGTACCTTGAAATCGAGGGGCAGCCGGTTGGAAATATTGCGGTTTTGCGGATTAGGGGAGTGTCCGGGGACCGCCTTGAAGCCGCCCGGCTCCAATCGCTTCAGACGGCGACCGTTGAGCAGCTTGAGGCATTTCGTTCCTTGCTCGATGCGGTGCCTTTTCCCGCGTGGTTGCGCGACGGCGCCGGTAACCTCAGCTGGGTCAGCGCTCCCTATGCCCGCGCCGTTGAGGCCGAGAATCAAGAAGCCGCGGTGGCGCGCGGCATTGAGCTGATCGAGAGCCAGGCGCGGGATGCGAGCGCCGCTTCGCGGGAAGCTGGCGCGGTCTGGCGCGGCCGCGCCCAGGCAATTGTGGCCGGCGAGCGCCGTATGCTCGAAATCGTCGATACACCCGCGGGGTCAGGCTCGGCCGGCATGGCAGCAGATGTTTCGGAACGCGAATCCCTGCGTTCAAGTCTCGATCAGCTGACCGAGGCCCATCGGCGCACGCTCGACCAGCTGTCGACGGCGGTCGCCATTTTCGACGGGGCCAAGCGCCTCGTTTTTTATAACGTCGCCTATCGTCAACTTTGGGCGTTCGATCAATCCTGGCTCGACGAAAAACCAACAGATTCCGAAATTCTCGATCGGCTCCGTGCGGCGCGGCTTTTGCCCGAGCAGGCTGATTTCCGGGCCTGGAAAGCGGAACTGCTCCGCGCCTATCAATCCCTCGATACCGACGAACAAAATTGGTATTTGCCGGACGGGCGCACCTTGCGCGCCGTCGTCAGTCCCAATGCGCAAGGCGGCGTAACCTATCTTTTCGATGACGTGACCGAGCGCTACCGCCTGGTCTCGCAATTCAACGCCTCCATGCGGGTGCAGAACGAGACCCTCGATACATTGAAAGAGGGCGTCGCGGTGTTTGGCAGCGACGGCCGGCTCAAACTTTTCAACCTGGCCTTTGCCACCCTCTGGGCCCTTAGCCCGGTCGACCTTGATGGACAGCCGCATATCGATCGCGTGGAGCAACTTTGTACGCCGCTCTTTGCGGACGAGGAAAGTTGGGCCGCGTTGCGCGGTGCCGTTGCCGGATTGCCCGACCTGCGCGTTGGGTTTGAACGGCGTCTTTCGCGGCGCGATGGCGTTGTGCTCGATTGCGCGGCGGCGCCGCTTCCCGATGGCGCGACCCTTCTTACCTTCATCGATACCACCGCCAGCGTAAATATCGAACGCGCATTGACCGAGCGAAATCAGGCGCTGAGCGAGCGTAATCAGGCTTTGACGGATGCCGAGAGACTACGCAACGATTTCGTCCACCACGTCTCCTATGAATTGCGTTCGCCCCTGACCAATATCATCGGCTTCATTCAGCTGCTTGACGATCCCGCAATCGGCCCGCTCAACCCTAAACAGCGCGAATATGCGGGTTACGTGATGAAATCCTCCTCGGCGCTCCTTGCCCTCATCGACGATATTCTCGATCTCGCCTCGATTGATGCCGATGCGATGGAATTGGCTTTGGAAGAGGTTGATATCGCGCAAACCATTCATGCCGCGTCGGACGATGTTAGGGACCGCCTCGCCGAACCATCGCTGAGCCTCCAGATTGCGATACCCGAAAATATCGGCTCCTTTACCGCCGACGGCAACCGTATCCGCCAGATCCTCTTCAATCTTCTCACGAATGCCATTGGATTTTCCTCACCTGGACAAACCATCGGCCTTTCTGCGGCGCGGAAGGACGGCAAAATCTCGTTCAGTGTCACCGACGAAGGAAGCGGGATTTCGCCCGAAATCCGTGACCATGTTTTCGACCGGTTTAAGACCTATACATCCGGGTCGCGCCACCGGGGCGCGGGACTTGGCTTGTCGGTCGTGCGGTCCTTCGTCGAACTGCATGGCGGCAGCGTTGAAATCGATTCCGTACCAGGAAAAAAGACAAGTGTCACTTGCATCTTTCCGGCGCGGGGGCGAAGCTAACGCCAAGCAATATCGCCGCGGGCAGGTAGGAACGTGATGGTATTAGACCCGCTCCAAACAAATGCTTCCGCAGCGGTCTGGCGCCGTGAACTTTGCGACGAGACCGCCATTGCGGAACTTGCCGTCGATGTCGCAAATCTCGCGGGTCCCGGGGATCTCGTGACGCTGTCGGGCGGCCTAGGCGCCGGGAAGACGGCCTTGGCGCGTAGTCTCATTCGACTCCTTGCCGGCGACCAAAACCTCGAAGTTCCGAGCCCCGCGTTTACCCTGATGCAGTCCTACGATGGACTGAGTTTTCCCATCCTTCATGCCGATTTCTACCGGATCGAACGCCCAAGCGATCTCGTTGAATTGGGGTTCGAGGAAGCAAGCGACGGCGCCCTCGTTCTTGTCGAATGGCCGGAGCGCGCCGGCGGAATTCTTGGTGCCGATCGGCTCGATATCGCGCTTGCGCTCGATATGGACCGCGGCGCCGACTATCGCACCGTGACAATGACAGGGACAGGATCCTTCGCCGGCCGGCTCGCGCATGCCAAAGCTGTTCATGAACTTCTCGAAAACAGCGGCTGGCACGAAGCAAAACGCGAATTCCTGCAAGGCGATGCGTCGACGCGAAGCTACGAGCGCCTGGTAAAGGGAGACGGGCAGAGCGCGATTTTGATGTACTCGCCGCAACGCCCGGACGGGCCACCTATCCGCTATGGCAAATCCTATAGCGCCATCGCCAAACTTGCCGAGAACATAAAGCCATTCATCACAGTAGGACGCGGCCTTCGTGCGGAAGGCCTTTCGGCGCCGGAAATTTTTGCCTTTGACCTCGAGGCGGGGCTGGCGATCATCGAAGATTTGGGATCCGAGCCCATCGCAGCCGAAAGCGGCATCATCGAAGAGCGCTATGCGATGGCGTTGGCCGCGCTTGCTCATTTACATGACGCAGACCTTTCCGACAGTTTGCCACTCGGTGATGGCGAGACCTACCGGATTCCGGCTTATGACATTGACGCCCTTTCGATCGAGATCGAACTATTGATCGACTGGTATGTGCCTTATATCGCCTGTGTGCAGCTTTCCTCCGGTGCCAAGGCGACCTTCGTCAATCTTTGGCGCCAAGCGGTCCGGGATATCCTTTCTCAGCGGCCAGTTTGGACATTGCGCGACTTTCATTCGCCCAATCTCCTTTGGCTCCCGGCCCGTGAAGGACTCGCCAAAATTGGCATTTTGGATTTCCAAGATTGTGTGTTGGGCCATCCCGCATATGATGTCGTCTCCCTTTTGCAGGATGCCAGAGTCGATATTTCGGACGAAGAAGAATTAAAACTGCTCGCCTATTACGCGCGTCTGCGGCGTGAGGCCGATCCCAGCTTCGATGTCGCGGGGTTTTTGCGCGCGTATGCAACTCTGGGCGCGCAGCGCGCGACAAAAATCCTCGGCATTTTTGCCAGGCTCGATGAACGAGACCATAAGCCGCAATATCTCGCCCATCTGCCGCGCGTTGAAAAATATCTCGAACGAAATCTCCGTCACCAAGTGGTGGAAGAGCTCCAAAACTGGTACGAGGAGCATCTGCCAAGAATTTTTGGCGGCGCGCCTTAAAGCGTTCTGGCGTTCGCATGCCCGCTTATTTGCCAGACAAAACCATGGTTTTCGCCGCGGGGCTTGGCACCCGCATGCGGCCTCTCACGGACGCGGTTCCGAAACCTCTAATCACGGTGGCAGGGAAGGCGCTCATCGACCACGCGCTCGACCGCTTTGCGGCGATTGGCGTTAAGACGGCGATCGTCAATGTGCATCATCTGGCAAGCCAAATCGAAGCCCATTTGGCGCCGAGGCGAAGCCCCCGGATCATCATCTCGGACGAGCGCAAAAAACTGCTCGGGCAAGGCGGCGGGATCGCCAAGGCCTTGCCTTTTCTTGGGCAAAATCCGTTTTTTATCGCCAATACGGACGCCTTCTGGATTGACGGTCCGGCCGACAATCTGCGCCGGCTTGCGAGTGCCTGGAATCCCGCTCAAATGGACATACTGCTACTCGTCGCGGCAGTTGCAACGAGCATCGGCGTTGACTCCTCCGGCGACTTTCATCTAACTCCAGATGGACGGTTGATAAAGCGGGCAGAGCGCGAGATTGCCTCCTTTGTCTATACGGGTGTCGGGATCATCAAGCCCGAGCTTTTTGCCGGAAGACCGATCGAAGTTTTTCCCCTAACACCGTTCTTTTTCGCGGCAGCGGATAGAGGACGCCTCTATGGCCAAAGGCTTGACGGACTCTGGCTTCATGTCGGGACGCCCGAGGCAATCGCGGAGGCGGAACAAGCGCTCGCGCGCACAAAAATGTAGTGGCGGCGACCGGCTCATTTTGACGCGCTGGTGCATCAGGCGCTGTCGATACAAGGGCGTATCGAAGCTTTGCGCGATTATGTTATAATGCTCCGTGGAGCGTTGACACGTGACAAACGTCCAAAATGGGAAAATACCCATGGACCCGGAACTCGTCGATCGAATTTACGAATCTTCCCTCGTTTCGGAGCTTTGGCCCGGCGCTCTCGACGAGCTTGGACGAATAGTGGAAGGAACCGGAGGGACGCTGTTTATCAGCAAAGCCGAGCTTCATTTTTGGACTGCTTCGCCTGAGAACCGTTACGGTGCGGAAAAATGGGCAACCGAGCGTTGGCTTTGGCGCGGACAACTCTTTACTCGGGCGTTAGCCCTTCGCCATGCTGGATTTTTGACCGAAGTCGACATTTTAACTCCTGAAGAATGGGACCAGGAACCGCTCTGCCGCGACTTTTGGCGTCCACGGGGCATCGGAAGGATTTTGGGTACGATTATTCCGATCCCAACGGGCGAAAATGTGGTTTTTATATTTCCGCGACGGACCGAACGCGGGCCTTTCGAACGCGACTTCGTCCAAAAGCTCGACGAACTGCGTCCCCATCTCGCCCGCAGCACGCTCCTATCGGCGCGCTTGCAGCTGGAGCGGGCGCGCATCGCTAGCGAAACGCTCGCCGCGCTCGGCCTTCCGGCGTTGGTTCTCACCGAACAAGGCAAGGTCCTCGCCGCCAACTCCTTGATCGAAGCCCTCACCGGCTATGTTGATTGGCGGGCGCGGGATCGCGTGTCGCTGAAGGACAGGGCCGCCGATAAACTGTTGCGCGATGCGATCGCGGCAATCGATATGGCGGGCGGCACTGTGCGCTCGTTTCCAGTCCGCGACAGGGGCGCGGAAGCGATGATGGTCGCGCATGTCATTCCCATTCGATTATCGGCCCGCGACATTTTTGTCCGCTGCGCCGCCGCGCTCGTCTTGACTCCCGTGACAATGCCGCAAGCACCGCCCGTAGAACTGGTGCAGTCCTTGTTTGACCTCACGCCCGCCGAGGCGCGCGTCGCCCGCAGTCTCGCCTCCGGCAAAACCCTGGCCGATATCGCCTCGGCTGGTGGCGTGTCGCGTCATACGATCCGCACGCAATTGGACCGCGTGATGGAAAAGACCGGCTGCAACCGTCAGGCCGACGTCGTCGCGCTTCTGACCGGGATTTCCCCCGCGCGGCTGACCCACCCGGCCTAACGGGGCTTCATTAAAGCCGCTTTAGCTGGCGGCTGCCTGATCTCGCCGGCGCCCCGCAGCGCGTGGCAATTCCGATCTTAAGCAATTTTACACGGGCGCTTGTTCCGGCAGCTTTCGACATTGCGGCCGAGGATCGCGCGGCCGCCGGGCGGCGATACTATATATTGTTCAGCCCGTCTCTCGTTTCAGGCCGGGCTAATAAAAGAAGGGTCTGTCCCATGACCAACGGAGCGAGACCTGCGGCAAAGCCGCCTCTCTGCGCCATCGTCGGCGCGGGTCCGGGGAATGGCGCCGCCTTCGCCCGCAAATTCGCGAAGGAAGGCTACGCCGTCGTGCTGCTGGCGCGGCAAAAAGAAAGGCTCGAGGCGCTCGCGCAAGAGCTGCCGCTCGCCCGCGCCATAGCCTGCGATGTTGCCGACCCCTTGTCTATCGAGCTCGCTTTCGCCGCGATCCATGAGGAATTCGGCGCGGTCGATGTCCCCATTTCAAACGCAGGCAGCGGTGTGGGGGGCAGCCCCGGAGAGGTACGCGCGGGGGAG
>CAYWHF010000130.1:0-6952 GCA_964457695.1 uncultured Methylocapsa sp. | reverse complement strand
AAAGGCGGCGAGCTCGACAACAGGCAGCCTTTCCCTGATTTGTTTGTCCTGCCTGATACGTCTTTCTCGCCGCGCGTGTTGAAAGATGGTGCCGATTCGGTCGGGATCGCCGGAGCGCTGAACCGCGTCTATGTGAACATCGGGCTCTATAGCGAAGATTGGTTCACCCATTTCAATCCCTCTGTGGGCGGCAAGGAGATCACGCCATTCCGCATCAAAAACGCCGAGGAAAACTCAGCCTATTGGCGGGCAACCGAAGCTGGTACACCAAACACTGCCAAATTTTTCTTAGCGGCAGGCAAGCCGGACCATCTGAAGGACGCGCCCGGCGGGGACAAATATCTGGCGGCTGACGAGGCAACACTGAAGCGCGGGAAAATCGTCTTCGCCGAGACCTGCGCGAGATGTCATTCGAGCAAACTGCCGGACATCGCGTGGAAGGCCATGCCTGACGGCTGTTCCGGTCAGGGCTATCTCAACTGCTTTATGAGCTATTGGGATTTGACCAAGACGGACAAATTCAAGGCGGAGATGCGGGATATCGTCTTGAAGCCGGATTTCCTCGAGAACAATTATCTCTCGACCGACGCGCGCATTCCTGTCACTTTGCTGCGGACGAACGCCTGCGCGCCGCTTGCAACCAATGCGATTGGCGGCAATATTTGGGATAATTTCTCGTCCTCGACCTATAAAACCTTGCCTTCGGTCGGGAAAATAACTGTTCAAGATCCGTTTACTGGAGAGCACTGGCACTATCCGATGCCAGGCGGCGGCCGCGGCTTTACCCGCGTGCCCTCGCTCGTCAGCGAATGGGCGAATGCTCCCTTCCTCATCAATAAGCGGATAGGCGAATTCGACCCGGATCCTTCGGTCGAGCACCGGATGAGCGCGTTCAGTGTGGCGATCGAGCAGTTGCTGTGGCCCGAAAAGCGCAAGCACGACGGAAATTTCGACGGCGAAATCCTGCGGACCACGGAGCGAAGCAAGGCCTTTATCCCGAAGCGTCAAATTCCGCCGGAGCTCGCAAGCATATTTGATCTGCCGGAGCCATATGCGACCGTCTTAAAGGAGCCAATCTCGCGACTTTTTGACAAGGATAAGGATTTTGAGATTGGTCCCTTTCCGAAAGGCTTCCCGATCTACCTCATCAACATTCAGCCGTTGGTTGACATCAAAGATGCCGGTGAAAAACTGGAACATGGGAAAAATGTCCTGGAGCTGTTGGCAGCGGTTAAATCGAATTTGCCCTGGCCCAGCAAGGACGCAAGCGACGAGGAAATGCTCGACTGGCTTGCAAAGCTGCGCGAGCCTCTGTTGAAACTCAGCAAATGCCCGGATTTCGTGGTCAACAGGGGCCACTATTTCGGCACGGCGAAGTTCAACGAGACGGAGGGCTTGAGCGAAGAGGAAAAATCGTTTGGCCAGGAGCCGGCGCTGAGCGGCGACGACAAGCATGCCTTGATTGAGTTCATCAAGACGTTTTAGGGACGCCCATGGAGAAAAAGGCGTGCCAACCAATCGAGTGCGATTATGCCGTCGTTGGTTCGGGCGCTGGGGGCGGCACGCTTGCCGCGAGACTCGCCGACGAGGGCTACCACGTCGTCTTGCTGGAAGCGGGCGGAGAGCCGGACGCGCCCGCCGACGGGATGCCGGAGGAATATGAGGTGCCCGGCTTCCATCCGCTTGCCTCAGAAAATCCGTCCATGAGCTGGAAATTCTTTGTCCGGCACTATGCGGACGACGAGCAGCAAAAGGCCGATCGCTGCAAGTGGGAGCCTGATCCTGCCACCCGCGAGCCCAGCGTCTTTTATCCCCGCGCCGCGACGCTCGGCGGCTGCACCGCGCATAATGCGATGATTTTCATGGCTCCGCATGAGTCCGATTGGGACGAGATCGCGCACATCACCGGCGATTGCTCATGGAGCGCGAAAAATATGCGCCGGTATTTGCGGCGGGTCGAGGACTGCCGCTACCCTCCCTTCCTGTGGCATTTTCTCGTCCGGCTTTGGCGCAAAGCGATAGGCCGGCTTTGCGGCAATGAGATAGGGAAGAAATACGCCCCATGGCTGTCGACAGAGCTGCCACTGCCGCGAGAAGTCGTTCCCGACCGGCGGCTGGTGAAACTAATCATCGAGACGATATCGTTCGTTTCCCGGAAAATGCGGCGCGAGCGGATGGCGGCCTGTCTTAAGCGGGCGCATCTGGAAAAGGCATGGGAGGGGCTGGAAGGCGCCTGGAAAAAACTCCGCTTTGGCTGGCGGCCCGCGGTCGAGAATTCGCCTTTGCGGTTCTTGTTTCTCGGGTTGCGCGAAATTGTCGGGGTGCTCGAAGGGATCGATCCCAACGGATGGAGCTGTTTGCGGCTGCGCGCAGCGGGGCCAATTTTCGTGCCGCTTGCGACTCGCCGCGGCCAGCGCGTGGGCACGCGCGAGCGGGTATTGGAAGTTGCAGATCGTGTTCCGCACCTGCTTCAGATTGAGTATGATGCCCTTGCAACAAGAGTTATATTCGATGAGGAACGCTGCACAGACGAGGGGCGCCGCGCGAAGGGAGTCAAATTTCTAAGGGGCGCGCGGCTCTATCGCGCACATGATGATCCCGCCGCGGCGGGTGGAGAAGAGGAAGAAGTCCACGCGAGGCGGGAGGTTATCCTCGCCGGCGGCGCCTTCAATACGCCGCAGCTTTTGATGCTTTCGGGTATCGGGCCGGAAGACGTCCTTGAAAGGCATGGCATAAGAGTGGAGGTGCCGCTTAAGGGTGTCGGGCAAAATCTTCAGGACCGCTACGAAGCCGGCGTTGTCTACCGGCTGGACAAAAACTGGGCGGCGCTCAAGGACGTGGAATACACGACCAGCGACCCGGCTTTCCAGAAATGGCGGGGCCGCCCGCTGTTCAGATTTTTGCCGGCGCGTTGGAAAAAACCTGCTTGCTGTCGCGGCATTTATACCTCGAATGGCGCCGCGGTTGCTTTCACCCGGCGCTCTTGTGCGAGCCTGCGCGATCCAGATCTGTTCTGCATGGCGCTGCTCGCCAAGTTCATCGGCTATCGCACCGGTTACTCCACCAAAGATGTCTGCAATCCGGAGCACCGCAACTATCTGACTTGGTGCATATTGAAGGCGCACACCATTAACCGCGCGGGCACCGTCACATTGCGGACGCCTGATCCGCGAGACCCGCCCGCCATAAATTTCCACTATTTTCGGGAAGGCGACGACCTCGCGAACAAGGATCTCGACGCGGTGGTCCAAGGAATTGGCCTCGTGCGCGAGATTACCGCAAGCTTGAATGATCCCGGGCTTGTTGAAGTGCTGCCGGGCGATCGCAAGAGGAGCCCTGAAAAGCTCGCCAAATATGTGCGCGATACCGCCTGGGGCCATCACGCGTCCTGCACTTGTCCGATCGGCCCGCCGCGGCTCGGCGGCGTTCTCTCGACCGACTTCAAGGTTCACGGGACAAGGGGGCTGGGCGTCGTCGAGGCTTCGGTGTTCCCGGGCATCCCGGGATTGTTCATCGTGAGCGCGGTTTATATGATCGCCGAAAAGGCCGCCGATGTCATTTTGGCAGAAGCCAGGGGAGCTCCGGGAGTTCCGTAAACCGGCTTTGGCCGTCGCGGTGCTGGCCGCCGCAGTAAATAGTGCTAGAAGCGCGCAAAGAATTGTGCAATTCTCGCATCTTGTATTCTGACAACAGGGCCCCGGCGAATCAACCGCCATGGCCTATCACAAGGGGGAAACGCGATGGCCTATGATGTTCCTCAATTGCTGCAAATGACCCAAAAAGAGCTGGACGATTTGTTCAGCGCTGCGGAATCGGGGCCCATTCCGGATGGCGAAGCCGATGGCGCAGCGATCATTAAACCTGGCACGCCTCTTTCCGCCGAAATCGAAAAATTCCTCCATATCTTTATCTGGAAGGGGAAGATTTTCGATTCTAAGGCAGGGCATCTGGTCAACCGCATCGGCCTTTTGGACGTCCCGTTGATTGCTGCGAATGTCTATAAGGCGCCGAGCTGGCTCGACGGCAAGGAATGCATCGTCCTTGATTATTCGAAATCGTCATTTGTTGCGCAGCATATCCGCGACGAGATCCGGCTGATTTCGCCGAATTTTTATCTCGGCAAAGTCTATTGGGACAGGAAGCGTCTGTTCGATTTCTCGCTTAAATTCTAGCGCACCGTTGTTCGGCCGGCAAAAGTGACCCCGCAGTCGACATTCACGGTTATAGCGCCGGTCCCCCGCGAGCGCGTAGCTGCGCTGCGTTCCTTTCTCCGGACCATGAACAGAATGAACATGCCGGGGAGTGCCGATCCGGCAAATGAGCTCATGCCTTTTTGCAAATTCCATACCCTGCATTTCGCGCGCTTCGTCATTCTTGAGGATCATACGCTCGACGATCTTGAGCCCTTCGGGGCGCAGTTTCCTGATGCCCCGGTCTATCTCGCCTTTTTTGGCGATTGCGACGGTTCGCCCGGCATGCTTCTTGCCGATTTTGCAGATCGCGCCGGGGCTGGCCTGCGCCAGATCTTTTCTTATTGCGAGGGGTTCGATCCAAATAGCGATCTCTTGCAATGGATGCGGGCACATACGGTGAGACCTTCTGTCACTTACTTCAATTGCCTTGGCCGCACGGTGCGCCAGATCCGTGAGGAAGCGGCGCTTGCCGCGGCGTTGCACAGCTACCTCGCAGGGCATATCAACGCAGAGCCGGAAGATTCCGGCACTGCGCCGAAGTCCCGGCGTCTCGGGAACGAGCCTCATAAGCTGCGTGCAGCGCTTATTTGCGACGTGAAGGAAAAAGGACCCGCTTTGACGCCTCCTGCGCCGACGCCCCTCTTTTGGTATCTCTGCCACCGGCTACCTTACCATTTGGCCGTGGTGCTTATCGTCATTCTCGTCTTGGTGCCGCTGGTTACGCTGTCTCCCGGCCCGGCGCTTAAGGTCTATGCCGTGGACCTTCTCATCATTGCCGCGGCGCTTGCCTTCTTTTTTGTGCATTTGCGCCGCCATGAAACCGGGGATCCGGAAGTTTTAACGCTGGTCACCAACGCCCATTTGCAGGCGCTCGGGGAGATCGATGATTATGACGTGACCAATCAATACAGCGTTATGGGCTCGCTCCGGCCGGGGCTATTCGCGCGATGGACGACGTCTGTTGCGTGGTGGCTTCTGGATGTTTCGGCCCCGGTTCTTTATCCTTGCGGCAATCTGGGGAGGATCAAGACGATTCATTCCGCACGCTGGGTTTTCCTTGACGGCAAACGCAGAGCTCTTTTCGCCAGCAACTACGATGGAAGCGACGAAGCCTATATGGATGATTTCGTCAACAAGGTTTTCTTTGGGCTCAATCTCGCGTTCAGCCAAGCGGCCCAATATCCGCGGACGAAATTTTTACTTTGCGAAGGAGCCCATCGCGAGCAAGAGTTCAAAGACACCCAAACCCGCCACTCGCTGCCGACCGAGGTCTGGTACAAGGCCTATCCCGGATTGGCTCTCGTCGACATCGCGCGAAACACGCGCATTCGGCAAGGGCTTCAGCGCGAAAAAATGACCGAAGCCGAAATCCGGCGATGGCTTTCTGAAATATAGGGCGCGCCATGTCTCGTGCCGTAAGCGAATATGACGACATCCAGGCCATTCTCCATACCGGGTTTGGCTCGCTTGAGGAAGCAAGCTTTCTCCTGCTGCGGATACGGATGACCCACGTGAGCGAGGCAAAAGCTTGGCTCGCCGCTGTCGCCAGAGAGCCCGGCACGGAAGAACTCTCCTACCATGTGAATCACGCGCATCGACGCAAGGCGGAGCATCACAAACGTGCGCTGCAGATTGCGTTCACGTCGCGGGGGCTTTCGAAGCTTGGGGTGCCTGCGGATTGTTTCCCGGAAGATTCCAATGAAGGGCCGGCAAGCGACCGGATTCATACATTTTCCCGCGAATTCTATCTCGGAATGGCGGGCGAGAAAGCCGAGAAACTTGGGCGTCCGCGCCGCCTTGGCGATATTGGCAAAAACGCGCCCTGCGCATGGGAATGGGGCAGGCCAGCGACACACTTGCCCAAAAGCGGCTTCCATGAATGGGACGGGGGTGAGCACACGGAGGTCTTTCCCGATGCGCTCCTTTTGCTCTACGCCGGCCAAGGCCACCTCGCCGCGTTCCAGCAGATTGTCATGGCCGACATTGCGCTCGGGTTCGACGTCATTCGTATTCTTCAAGCGGCCGATGCCCCCATCGCCGAGCAAGAAAGCAAGTTACGGCGCGAGCCTTTTGGCTTCATGGATGGAATAAGCCAGCCGGCGATTGATTGGGACGGGGCACGAAAACCCGGGACCCGGGCCGATCTCGAATACGGCAATCTGATCTCCGTTGGCGAGTTTTTGCTGGGCTATGAGAATGAATACGGGCAATATACAAGGCGGCCCTTGGTCGATCCGGGGCTCGACCCCCAAAACATCCTTCCGCCGGCCGAGGATTTTCCGCAAAAGCGCGATCTCGGGCGCAATGGCACCTATCTCGTGTTCCGGCACCTCGAGCAGGATGTCCATCGCTTCTGGCAATTCGTAAACAAGCAGTCACCCGCAGATGGCGGTATCGGTTTGGCCGAGGCGATGGTTGGCCGTAGTTATTCCACCGGCGATCCGCTCGTTCCGGTATCTTTAGCTCCCATTCGCGGTGTCGGTCCGAAGGCCGATGATCTCCACCTGAATAATTTTACCTTTGGCGCCGACCCCGATGGGCTTGCCTGTCCATTCGGCGCTCATATCCGCCGCGCGAACCCCCGCAATAGCGATATGCGGGGGGGACCGGGCCAAGGCCTCATATCCTGGCTTTTGCAAACGCTCGGGCTCAAACAAGGCGGACCGCGCGAAGACTTGCTCTCCTCGAGCCGGTTGCACCGGATCATCCGGCGCGGGCGCCCCTATCTGGCCCAGGAGCCCGGCGGCCAGCCCTCCTGC
>CAYWHF010000129.1:0-6974 GCA_964457695.1 uncultured Methylocapsa sp. | reverse complement strand
GAAGAATCCAGCCGCAGGCGACCGTTCTCGTTCTTAAGCCGCCGACGTTCGACGAAAGTGCCTTACCCGGCCGGGAGACCTCGCTTGAGACGGATATTTTAGTCGCACCGTGCAATCCGAAGCGACAAAACTTCGCAGTTTGTTTCACCACAAAGGAGTAATTTGAGCGCGCTGCGCGCTCTTTCTAAATGGCGGCGAGACCATGGAATCTCTCTGCTCCTCTTGCATTTTCCGGAATATTAAGACAAAAGCCGCAGAATTCTATCAGAATATGCCGGCAGCCTTTCCTAACCCAACGGCAAATACAATTGCGCTCAGGCGCGCGAGGCTAAACCAATGCCCTATCTCGATCTCGGCTTGATCGCGGTGATCCTGATTTCCGCCTTTCTTGCGATGTTGCGAGGCTTTACGCGGGAGGTACTCGCCATTGCATCGTGGGGTGCTGCGGCCGTGGCCGCGATTTATCTCCATCCAATGGTGCTGCCTTATGTCAAACCTTATATCGAGAAGGATGTGCTCGCGCTTGCCGCCGCCGCCGCTGCGGTTTTTTTGGTGACATTGATTTTCGTTTCCCTTTTGACCATTAAACTTTCGGACGTCATCCTCGACTCCAAGATTGGCGCGCTTGATCGTTCCCTCGGATTTGCTTTCGGCGCTGTGCGGGGACTGATCCTATGCGTCATTGCCTTTGTGTTTTTCAATTGGCTCGTGCCCGTGCAAACCCAGCCAGATTGGGTGAAATCTGCGCGCATGCGGCCTCTGCTTCAGGCGACCGGGGACCAGCTCATGGCGGTCTTGCCGGACGATCCGGAAGGAATTTTGAACAAGCTAAAAAAGAAAGGGAAATTATCCGGAGCGAGCGAGGAGCCAGTTCCCGATACGGATCAGGAGCCAAAGAAGGCCGAGCCGGGCAGGGGGACCTAAGCGCGGCTGTCCGGCGAGCCTACCGTGCAGCCGGATTCTTTCTTGGGGAAAAGCTTACACTGTCTCGGCACAGTTAGAGAGCGCGGGCCGGCAGATTTAACATTCGCGACGCATTCGAGGCTGACATCTTCCGAAATGTCAATTATGTAATTCTCAAGACATTTCCGTGGCAAATCTCACCCGGCTGATCTAAGCCGGAAAATGGCCCAAAGCCCGAAGATTGCCGATCCATATCGCGAACACCGGGGTGTAATTATCCTTGATCGTGCCCGCGGTTTCGAGGAGCCAGCTGATGGGAAACACTGATCGCGCAGGACAAAGCCTAGGCACCGGCGGGGGATCCCCCGAAAGTCAGGATCTTGGGCCTCTTGCCTCCGGAATCGACCTCGGCGAGGACCGTCTGAGGGAGCAGTGCGGGGTTTTTGGAATGTTTGGTCACCCTGACGCTGCGGCCATCACCGCTCTGGGGCTGCACGCACTGCAGCACCGCGGCCAGGAGGCGGCGGGCATCGTGACCTTCGACGGTCACCGGTTCAACTCCGAACGCCGGTTAGGCCTGGTTGGCGACCATTTCTCCAAGGGATCGACGATCGAACGCCTGCCCGGCGAATCGGCCATTGGCCATGTGCGCTATTCGACGACAGGCGGGACCATTTTGCGAAACGTCCAGCCGCTTTTCGCCGAACTCAACGCGGGCGGTTTCGCCGTCGCGCACAACGGCAATTTCACCAATGGCCTCGCTCTGCGGCGAGATCTCGTTCAGAGTGGCGCAATCTATCAATCAACATCCGACACCGAAGCGATTCTGCATCTTGTTGCGCGCAGCAGGCGTCATCACCTGATCGACCGGTTTGTCGAGGCGCTGCGCTCGGTCGAGGGCGCCTATTCTCTCGTTGCGCTCAGCAACAAGAAGCTGATCGGCGCCCGCGATCCACTCGGCATCCGGCCGCTCGTTCTCGGCGAGCTCGACGGGCGTTACATTCTCGCCTCGGAAACCTGCGCCCTCGATATCATCGGCGCGCATTTCGTGCGCGATATTGGCAATGGCGAAATCGTTGTGATCTCCGATACGGGGCTAGAGAGCTTGCGGCCTTTTCCGCCGCGCCCGGTGCGCCCCTGCATCTTCGAATATATTTATTTCGCAAGACCGGACTCGATCGTCCATGGCAAGCCCGTCTACAATGTGCGCAAAGCGATGGGCGCCGAGCTCGCGCGCGAAGCCCCGGTCGATGCCGATGTCATCGTTCCAGTCCCCGATTCGGGCGTGCCTGCGGCCCTCGGCTTTGCGCAGCATTCCGGCATTCCCTTCGAGCTTGGCATTATCCGCAATCATTATGTGGGGCGCACATTCATTCAGCCGTTCCAATCCGTCCGGGAGTTGGGCGTACGCTTGAAACACAGTGCGAACCGCGCCGTGGTGGAGGGCAAGCGGATCGTGCTCATCGACGATTCCATCGTGCGCGGGACAACCTCGATCAAGATCGTCCGGATGATGCGGGAGGCCGGCGCGCGGGAAGTGCATTTCCGGATTTCCTCGCCGCCGATTACCCACCCCGATTATTACGGGATCGACACGCCAGAGCGCGACAAATTGCTCGCCGCGACCCATTCGCTCGACGAGATGAGTTCTTATATTGGTTGCGATTCCCTCGCCTTTCTGTCTGTCGATGGCATCTACCGGGCGATGGGCGAGAAAGGCCGCGATCCCGCGAGGCCGCAATATACCGACCATTGCTTTACGGGCGACTATCCGACAAGGCTCACCGACACTGGCGGCGACACCAAGGCGCAACTCTCGCTGCTTGCCGAAGCAAGTTAGTATTCGCTCTCGCCGGAGGACGGCGCGCCACGAATAAAAGAGACCGCGTTGTGCGCACCAGCCGCCCGGCATGATAGCTTTCCGTGCCCCGCCCGCTTGATGGCCGCATCGCTCTGGTGACCGGGGCGTCGCGCGGTATTGGCCGCGCGATGGCGCTCGAACTTGCCCGTGCCGGCGCGCATGTGATTGCGCTCGCCCGTACCCAAGGCGCGCTTGAAGAGCTCGACGATGCCATCCGCAGCGCGGGCGGCGAGGCGACCTTGGTGCCTTGCGACCTCAAGGATTTTGATGCGCTCGACCGGCTTGGGGCCGCCATTTTCGAGCGCTGGGGCAGGCTCGATATTTTTGTTGCCAATGCGGGCGTGCTCGGCCCGATGACGCCGCTCGCCCATATCGAGCCGCGGCAGTGGGAGGACGTTTTGGCGGTCAATGTTACGGCCAATTGGCGGTTGATCCGGTCGCTCGACCTCCCGCTGCGGCGCGCCGAAGCCGGGCGCGTGATCTTTCTGACATCGAGTGCCGGGCACGCCGCGCAGCTAAAACCCTATTGGGGGGCATATGCGATCACCAAGGCCGCGCTCGACGCCCTTGCCCGCACCTACGCAGCGGAAACAATGAATATTTGTCCTATAAAGGTCATGGCCGTCGATCCTGGGCCATTGCGGACCCGCCTGCGGGCAACCGCGATGCCGGGCGAGGACCCGATGAGCCTCAGGACACCTGAGGAGCTTGCGCCCAAAATCATCGCGCTCTGCATGCCGGAATGGCAGGAGAGCGGCAAACTTTACGATTTTGCGGCGGATCGCGTGCTGAGTTTCAGTCCGCCTTCGTGAAGCGGCACGGCCGGCCTGGATCCTTCAACAGGAAAAACCGGTGCACCAAAATAAGTGTGGGCATCGCCGGCACCAATCCTTGCCGGGAAGGCAAAGCGCGCTCAAGATGAAGCCGCTCGCCCCTCGGAAAACGCCAGCCAAATGGGCTCTGACGACAAGAAACCCGACGGAAACATCGAAACGCCGCCCGAGGCCCTGGCGCCGGGCGCGCCGTCGGAGACGCCCCTTCCCGCCATTGCCGCCAAGGCCGACGATCTCGAAGAAATCAAAAAGGCGGTCGAAGACGCGGCCTCCGTCAGCGGCGGGCTCTGGCTCTCCTATCTCTTTGTTCTCTCCTATATTGCGATCGCGGCGGGCGCCGTCACCCATGAAGATCTTTTGTTGGTTCGCGCGGTCAAGCTGCCCTTCCTCAATGTCGAACTGCCGCTCAAAGCCTTTTTTGCTTTGGCGCCCTTTATCGTCCTCATCATCCACGCCTATGCGCTGATGCATTTTATTATGCTCGGCAAAAAGGCCTCGCGTTTCCACAATGAGTTGCGGCGCCAGTTTCCAGCGGAAGGCGGCAACAAGGACATTCGCGACAAGCTGCGCCGCCTCCTGCCGAGCAATATATTTGTGCAAATCCTTGCCGGGCCGCCTGAGCTGCGCAGAGGCATTTTTGGCTCGATGCTCAAACTCATCGCGCTCACCACGCTCGTCGCCTTCCCGATTTTGGTGCTGCTTTTGTTGCAGATTCAATTCCTGCCTTTTCACGATGTCGGGATCACAAACGCGCAACGGGCCGCGCTTGTTCTCGACATTGCGGTTTTGTGGTCGTTGCGGCCGCCGATTCTTGCAGATTTTAGCGTCGAAAGTTTTGAGCGCGCGCGGCTTTTCAGCCGGGTCTTACGAGGCTTTGGCCTTATCCTTGCGGGAGTCATGAGCATCGCGGCCCTCTGGTTCTCCATCGTGGTCGCAACCGTTCCCGGCGAATGGCAGGAAACAGCGCTCAAAGCTTTGAACCCGCCGGTGACGCGAGTCGATGTCGAAACGGACGGAAAGAAGGATACCAAACCGATTACGGTGCGCGATCTCCTGTTCGCGGGCGAGGTGGACGACGCTACGCGAAGGCGAACGAGCCTGTTCTCGAATACGCTGGTCCTGCCGGGGTTCAATCTCTACGAGGCGCTGAAAATCGACGATCCAAAAAAGCTCGCATGGAAAGAACATCTTTTTGATCTTCGTGCCCGCCATTTGGAGCAAGCCGTGCTAAATGGCGCCGATCTCACCAAAGCCGATTTATACGGCGCGCAGCTTCAGGGCGCGTCGCTTGATGCCGCACAGCTGCAGGGCGCGTCGCTCGATTATACAGAACTTCAGGGCGCGTCGCTCGATCAGGCGCAGCTGCAGGGTGCGTCGCTCGGTTGGGCGGACCTGCAGGGCGCCTCGCTCGGTTACGCGCAGCTTCAGGGCGCGTCGCTCGATAACGCGCAGCTTCAGGGCGCGTCGCTCGGTTGGGCGGACCTGCAGGGCGCCTCGCTCGATAGCGCGCATCTGCAGGGCGCGTCGTTCGATAGCGCGCAGCTCCAGGGCGCGTCGCTCCATAACGCGCAGCTCCAGGGCGCGTTCCTCCTTGACGCGCTGCTTCAGGGTGCGTCACTTCAGGGTGCGCAGCTTCAGGGCGCGTTGCTCCATACCGCGCAGCTCCAGGGCGCGTCGCTCGATCAGGCGCAGCTGCAGGGCGCGTCGCTCGACGGTGCGGAGCTGAATGCGGCCGACTTTGCGGACGCCTTTCTTTGGCGCACGAACTGGGGGGATCTAGCGAGACTTGAAGCGGTCCGGCTTAAAGATGCGATTTGGAAACCCGTCTTGGTGGCGGCTGACCCGGATGGTCCCCCGCTCCAATGGGACGCCAAAGCCTACAAAGGGCTTCGGGATTCGATGAACAGCATCCCCGAAGGCAGGATGCAGGACGATGCGCTGGAACGGATCAAAATTCTCGACTGTGGAAACCCAGACAAGACTTTGGCCTCATGCGATCCCGCCGCTGCGCCGCCGCCTGAGGTCTTGGACTGGCAGAAGAAACTCTCCGCAGCCAGTGTTGCAGAAGAGGCTTTTGCAACAGCCCTCGCCGACGAGGTCCGGGCCTTAGTCTGCGCGAACGACTCGAACGCCATTCACATTCTGCGCGGCGTGATTTCGAATAGAAGGCTTGCCGCGACCGGCCGCGAGGCCCCCGCGCTCGTGGAATTCATCATGAGCAAGGACTGTCCGGTTTCCGCCTCGCTGACCGATGACGACAAGGCGAAGCTGCTAAAAATCAAGCAAGACGCGGAAGAAAAATTCGCGCCTCCGCCCGGAGCATCGAAGAAAGGCAAATAAAGGTGAATCGCGCAGAACAATCTTAACGCGCACGCGAGGCCACGATGCGCCTTGGCGCCGGGAGGATTGAGAGGGTTTCCGGATTATCCCTTCATGTGGCGTGCGCCCCTTCTCCCGCAGCGCGGGAGAAGGTGTCGCGGCGCAGCCGTGACGGATGAGGGGCCCTCACCCGGCCTTCGGCCACCCTCTCCCACGTAGCGGGAGAGGGAAGCACGCAAAACGGGCACCCGGTGCCATAGCCCGTCGCATGCGACGGGCGTCCTTCGGACGCCCTATGGCACCACCCTCTCCCGCAAGCGGGAGAGGGGATTCGCGGTGAGCGGCCTTGCCGCTTGTTCGCCAGCGCCCACCTCCGGGGCCCCTCCTATAAGCGCGACAGCGTGGCCTTCACCAATGTGGAAGGAACCACGGCCATGGCGATCCATTGGAACCCTGGGATCCATTGTATCCATAGTAACCCTGGGATCCATTGTAATAAGGAACGCTAGACGAGCGCCCGACATAAACCCCGCGCGGAGTTGTCTGACCCCTAGCGACCTTATACGCGCCGCGCGGACTAGTCTCCTCCCTCTCGACATTATACTCGCCCCCCGGGGTAGCGCCGGTCACCACGACCCGCGTATTCTCCAGGCCATTCTCCTTCACCAGCGCATAGAGTATGGTGGCATTCTTAGGCGCGATCCGCACGCAGCCATGCGAGACGGGTCTGCCAAGGTTCTTTACTTCCAAGCTGCCGTGGATGGCGTGACCGTCCCTTATAAAGAAAACGGAATGGGGCATGGGGGCGTTGTCCCACTGTTTGCTATACCAAATTTCGTTCATAGAGGTGGCAGTATAGGTTCCCGATGGGGTTGAATATCCTGGTCGTCCAGTCGATACGGGCCATTGATATTTTTCTACCCCATTCTCAGTAACGGTCATTGTTTGACTTGTTTTGTCGATGGTGACGAGGACGGCGACCCTCTGGGCTCCGGCCGCACCTGCGTCAATCGCTCTGCGGAAGCCGGAGCCCGCATGAGCCGTCACCGGAAAGAGGA
>CAYWHF010000128.1:0-7062 GCA_964457695.1 uncultured Methylocapsa sp. | reverse complement strand
TCGAATTCGAAATCGGCGTAGCGGCAGCCTTCCGGCGTTGCGATCCGGCGGGGCGGGTCGCCACCTTCCATAAGCCAGACGCTCCCGTCGCTGCGCTCGCTGAAGACAATGACACCGGCCTGCACGCGATAGGCCCCGCCGCCATATTCATGCACGCGGCTTCCGACATTTATCGGCGGCGGAGTTACGTCTTCTATCGCGCCATCGGCCCGGCGGCGGCACAAGACCGTGCGGCCCTTCTCGCTCGGCCTTGCTTCGAGCCAGTAAAGGTTTTCGCCGTCGACGCTCAGGCTGCTCAGGCCAATCGCCGCCTCGGTCATAAGTTCGACCGTAACCGGCGATACCCAGGCGCCATAAGGAGCAATGGCCTTTGTCATCGACCGTCCGGATTGCGCAGTGAAAAATTGCGGTGGCTGGTTAAAGCCGGATTTGATAATTCTGCAGTTACCACGGGAAATCGCCGCGCGCTATTCGTCTGTTGACGGCGCGCTTTTGGCGCGGCTTGGCACCGGTTCTACATGGTCAAGATTCACACTGGAGTAAGCTTGCTCGGCCGCGGGGCGGAAGCGCCGCTCTCGCCGGACGAAGCAACGCTCGATCGCGTGCCAAATCCGCACGAGAGCGAAAATTATATCGCCCGCTTTACCGTGCCGGAATTCACGTCGCTTTGCCCTGTCACCGGCCAGCCGGATTTCGCGCATTTCGTGATCGATTATCTTCCGGGCGCATGGCTTATCGAATCGAAATCCCTAAAACTGTATCTGACTTCTTTTCGCAATCACGGCGCTTTCCATGAGGACTGCACGCTCAAGATCGGCAAGGATCTCGCGGCGTGTCTCGAGCCGCGCTGGCTGAGGATCGGCGGCTATTTTTTTCCGCGCGGCGGCATCCCGATTGACGTTTTCTGGTCGACCGGCGAGCTTCCGGCGGGTATCTGGGTTCCAGATCAAGGCGTGCCGCCCTACCGGGGACGAGGGTAGGAGCATCGTGACTCAAGGTTGGCATAGGCCTCGCGGTCGGCTTCGCTGTCCCATTCGTCGAAAGTCACGAACGGATTATGGACCGGTCCGGCGCTCACCTTGGTAAGAAGGATCAGATTCTCCTTGATCTCATAAGCAATCTCGTCGCCTTTCTTGAGATCCAGAGCAGCGCGCACGGCCAGGGGGATCGTTGTCTGCCCCTTGGATGAAAGTTTGCTCGTGATCATACGTAATCTCGAAAGGTTTCCTTACTTTGCACCAATATCCGGTATTGGGCCAGTTCGCCGCTTCGCGCCATAAGCGGAGCCCGGGTTCAATCGCCCAGGAAATTTTGCAGCGAATTCTGCATAAAAAATCATCACAGAAATCAACGAGTCCCCTTTCGAACAATCATCCTGGTGCGCTGAACCTTATGGGGGGCAGGAGTGTTTCTTGTTAAGACAATCTAAAAGCGCGGGGCGAAATTGGTGCAAGCCGAAAAGCCTTGAACTCGCGCACGGTCATAGGCCGGTTCGCAGAGTAAAACTGACCATTGGCCCTGACATAAGCCGAAAAGCGCGGGTGGCCGCTCTTCGGGCAACGGTCGAAAGGTTCGCCCACGAGGAAACCGAGGCCGTCCCAATACTCGAGCGGCAAAATGTCAAGCTGCCCCTCGTATTCTTCCTCCCCCACTTCGATCCATTCAACCGGAATTGTAGCCGCTTCGGTCATTTCTCTGTCCTCTTCTTTTTCTAGCCCCGCGTGATTTCGCGTCGACCTTTTAGGATTATCGGAAAAATGCTCTCTGGTTGGCCCCCTTATGGGTCATGCGCGGCGGTTCTTTTAATTTTACGTTAAAATTCAGCGCGTTAACCACGCCGCCAACGCTCCCAACGGCTGCGGGTGTGGTCAGTCTAGTCAGTAAGGTCAGTGGTTTCCCTGACTTTACTGACCGGACTGAGCTGCGTTCCGCGAGTTCTGCTATTCGGAGAAATAGTTTGATCATCGCGAAGCCATTTTCCCCCTACAACGACTCCATCGCGGCGTGGTTGCTCCATTCCAATCGGATATTCCCAACGGATCCACACAGCGCGATGAAAGCGATCTAAAGGTTGACAATAAGATGGCTTTTTAGGACATCGAGCAAGGCGCCAACTCCTGCTTTGGAACGAAGTTGGCCATCCAAGCAAATCGGGAACGTTGGCGGTGACTGCTTCAGGTCAGGAGCAGAAATTCGAAGTGCCCACACCGAATATCCCCACTAGTTTCGATACTAACAATCACACCAGCCGTGATTGTTCGACCGCGGCGGCAATAAAACTCGCAAAAAGCGGGTGCGGCTCGAACGGCCGCGATTTGAGCTCGGGATGAAATTGCACGCCTATGAACCAGGGATGATCGGCAAATTCGATGGTCTCCGGCAGAAGGCCGTCCGGCGACATGCCCGAGAAATACAATCCTTTTTCTTCTAGCCTTTCCCGGTAGGCGGTGTTGACTTCGTAGCGGTGCCGGTGGCGCTCGGAGATATGCGTTTCGCCATAGATGGCGGCGATCTTCGAACGCGGCAACAGCTCCGCGCGATAAGCGCCAAGCCGCATCGTGCCGCCGAGATCGCCCTTGGCGGCGCGGATTTCGAGCTCATTGCCGCGCATCCATTCGGTCATGAGCCCAACGACAGGCTCGGGCACGGAACCGAATTCGGATGAATTGGCGTCTTTCACGCCGGCCAGGGACCGCACCGCTTCGATTACCGCCATCTGCATGCCAAAGCAGATGCCGAAATAGGGCACTTTGCGCTCGCGGGCAAAACGGGCGGCGAGAATTTTGCCTTCCGCGCCGCGCTGGCCGAACCCGCCCGGAACCAAAATCCCATGTACATGGCCGAGATAGGGCGTGGGATCGCGCGACTCAAAAATTTCCGATTCGATCCAGTCGAGATTGACCTTGACCCTGTTCGCCATGCCGCCATGGCTCAGCGCTTCGTCCAAGGATTTATAGCTGTCCTTGAGCCCGGTGTATTTGCCGACGATGGCGATCGTAACCTCGCCCTCCGGGTTTTTAATCCGCTCCATGACCGCGTTCCAGCGGCTCATGTCCGGCTTCGGGACGGGTTCGATTGCAAAGGCCGCCATCACCTCCTGATCGAGCCCCGCCGCATGATAGGCGTGCGGCACCTCATAGATCGAGGCAACGTCTTGGGCTTCGATCACGGCGCTTTCGCGCACATTGCAAAAAAGCGCGATCTTGCGCCGCTCCTCGCGCGGGATCGCGCGATCGGTGCGGCAAAGAAGGATGTGCGGCTGGATGCCGATCGAGCGCAATTCCTTGACCGAATGTTGCGTCGGCTTGGTTTTAAGTTCGCCGGAGCTAGGGATGAACGGAAGAAGGGTCAGATGGACATAAATCGCATGATTGCGCGGCAATTCGTTACCGAGCTGGCGGATCGCCTCGAAGAACGGCAGGCCTTCGATATCGCCAACCGTGCCGCCAATCTCGACAAGGACAAAATCGACGCCTTCATTTCCGGTCAGGATGAACTCTTTGATCGCATTGGTGACATGCGGAATGACCTGGACCGTCGCGCCGAGATAATCGCCCCGGCGTTCGCGGGCGATGATCTCCTGATAGATCCGTCCGGCCGTAATATTGTCCTCGCGCATCGCCGGCCGGCCCGTGAAGCGCTCGTAATGACCGAGATCGAGATCGGTCTCCGCCCCATCCTCGGTTACAAAAACTTCGCCATGCTGATAGGGACTCATCGTCCCGGGATCGACATTGAGGTAAGGATCGAGCTTGCGCAGCCGCACGCTATAGCCGCGCGCCTGCAGGAGCGCCCCGAGCGCCGCCGCCGCGAGCCCCTTGCCAAGCGAAGACACCACGCCGCCGGTGATGAAGATAAACCGCGCCATGGGCCTTGGCGTCTATCCTGTTTGCGCCTCTTTGGGGAGGCAAATTATGGGCTGCTTCCCCTTATGCACATAAACGCGCCGGTTACTTCTCCCAAGGCGGGGCCGATCCGGTGGCCTGCGGCTTGAAGGGCACGGGCTGCGGCGCGGCAGGGGCGAGACCTGGAGGAGGAGCGGAGCCGGTTTGGCCTGGCGGGAGCGTCGAAAGCGGCGTCGGAGGGCGCTTTTGCGCAGGCAATTTCAGCCCCTCCTGATCGGCGGGTTTGGTCTCGAGGACGCTTTGCCCGCCTTGCGGGGAGGCGGGAGCGGCAACACCGGGCAAGCTCACCCCTGGGGGAAGCGCCGGCGGTTTCGACGACTGGTCTTCCATTTTCTTCAGCTGATCGAGCAGGCTCGGCTTGCCTTCGTCTTTTGCTGCGCCGCCGCTAGGTGCGGCCGGAGCAGGGGCCTGAAAGTTCACTTCCGGGGCTTGATTGCGCCGTGCAAGAAGAGTCAAGCCTAAGCTATTAGCGAAGAACAGCGCCGCCAGAACCGTGGTCGCTCGCGTGAGGGCATTTGCTTGGCTTCGCCCCGTCAAAAAACCGCCGCCGCCGCCCATGCCGAGCGCTCCACCCTCGGAACGCTGCAGGAGCACGATCGCGACCAGCACAACCACGATCATGAGTTGAATTACGCTCAGCACCGACTGCATGGAACTTCTCTTTGAGATTGGAGCCCGCTGCGGACGCGCACACAGGCGGCTTCGAATTTGGCCCCCTTTTAGCCGCCTGCGCCCCGCATGGCTAGATGGTCTTTAGGCGCAGGTCGGGGCCGCCCAAATCCCACAAAACGGTGACGATGTCATAGTAAGATGCGCAGGTTCCGGAATAGATCGGCACGCGGGCTTTGTTGGCGGTCTGACGACAGCCATCATTTTGCAATCTTCGCGACCCTTGAACGACCGGCGGGGCGCCGCTCTCGATCGCTTGCAGAGCTGTAATCGCCAGCTATGATCTCTGCCAATCCTTTTCGGCAAACGAATCAAGCAATCCATGGACCCGGAACTCGTCGACCGAATCTACGAATGTTCCCTCGTGCCAGAGCATTGGCCAGGCGTTCTCGACGAGCTTGGACGAATAGCGGAGGCCACCGGGGGGGTGTTTACTATCACCAAAGCGGACATTCAGTATTGGACCGCTTCGCCTGGATCCCGAGAAGGCACGGAAAGATACATCAACGAAGGTTGGCTCTGGCGCGGGCAGATTGCAGCTCGGTTTTTTGCCGCGCGTCACGCTGGGTTTTTAACTGAACTCGACCTTTTCACCCTCGATGAATTGGATCAAGAACTGCTCTACCGTGATTATTGGCGCCCGCGGGGAATCGGCTGGGCTGTCGGCACGGCGATTCTGATCCCCACGAGCGAGTACGTGACATTCGTCCTGACGCGGCGGACTGAACGCGGGCCTGTCGAACGTAGTGTGGTCCAAAAACTCGATGAGCTGCGTTCTCATCTTGCCCGCAGTGCGCTTCTATCGGCGCGCTTGCAGCTGGAGCGCGCGCGCATCGCCAGCGAAACGCTCGCTGCCCTCGGTCTCCCAGCACTCGTTCTCAATGAGCAAGGCAAGGTCCTCGCCGCCAACTCTTTGATCGAAGCCCTCGGCGGATATATTCAGTGGCGCGCGTATGATCGCGTATCTCTCAAAGACAAAGCCGCCGATAAACTGTTGCGCGACGCGATCGCGGCCATCGATGTGGCGGTCGGGGCGGTGCGCTCCTTCCCCGTCCGCGACACGGGCGCAGAAGCGATGATGGTCGCCCATATCGTTCCCATCCGCTTATCGGCGCGCGACATTTTTGTCCGCTGCGCCGCCGCGTTCGTCTTGACGCCCGTGACAATGCCGCAGGCGCCGCCCGTCGAGCTCGTGCAGTCGCTGTTTGATCTCACGCCCGCCGAAGCGCGCGTCGCCCGTAGCCTCGCCGCCGGCAAAACCGTGACAGACATCGCTACTGGTGGCGGCGTCGCACGCAACACGATCCTTAAGCAATTGAGCCGCGTGATGGATAAGACCGGCTGTCACCGCCAGGCCGAAGTCGTCGCGCTCCTCACGGGCATTTCCCCGGCTCGGCTGACGCATCCCGCCTGACGCAACTAAGGCGGTGAATAAGCAAGCGTTCGCCCTGGCGAAGAAACTCAAGGTCACGCCGGAAGACAATGACAGGAGCAGCACGCTCACCAAAAGCGGCAAGGGACAAACGCGCCGAACTCGCGAAACTCACCGGCGCGGAATTCGACAAGGACTATATCGCCAATGAGGTTGCCTATCATAAGACCGTGAATGGAGCGCTCGAGTCGACGCTCATTCCGTCCGCCAGCAATGCCGAACTCAAGAAAGTGCTCGAGACTGGCCTCAAACTTTTTAAGGGCCATGAGCCGCACGCCGAAAAAGTCGCCGCCGGGCTGAAGTAATTAAGTAGCATCATGTGTGCCGGGCGCCGGTTCCAAACGGTTAAGTCTGTGGTTAGCTGAATGCTTTCTCTGCGCCTTTTCAGGCGGGATAAGATCGCCTAAATCCCCTGTTATGCCGCGCTCTTCCAGTCGCAGTTCCGGCAACGCCCCGCCAGATGCCATCAGTGGCGTCACCGCGTCCAGCAATAATGCGGACTCGAATTCCCTCGATTACGCCCCAACCTCGATCCGCCAGGGCGTCGAAGCCATTCGCCAGGCATGGGAACATGCTCCCAATGGGCCTGGGGTCTACCGGATGATCGCTGCCAACGGCGAAGTGCTTTATGTCGGCAAGGCCAAAAGCGTGCGCAAAAGAATTGCGAGCTATTTGCGGCCCGAGGCGCAGAGCACCCGGATTGCCCGGATGATCGCACTTACCGCGTCGATGGTGTTGGTCTCGACCGGAACCGAGACCGAGGCCCTTCTGCTTGAGACGAATTTCATCAAACAGATGAAGCCGCGTTTCAACGTCTTGATGCGCGACGATAAATCCTTCCCCTTCATCCTCATCACCGGCGATCACGCCGCGCCGCAGATTACAAAGCATCGCGGGGCGCAGAGTCGCAAGGGCGCCTATTTCGGCCCTTTCGCGAGTGTTTGGGCCGTCAATCGCACATTAAATGCCCTGCAGCGCGCGTTCCTTTTGCGCTCTTGCTCCGACAGTTTTTTTGCCAACCGCACGCGGCCCTGCCTGCTCTATCAAATCAAGCGC
>CAYWHF010000127.1:0-7082 GCA_964457695.1 uncultured Methylocapsa sp. | reverse complement strand
GGGTCATCGAAAGGGCTCTCAATCAGCTCGATCGTCCGCGCGCGCAGGTCGCGGTCGACATGACCATCGCCGAAGTCACCCTTAACAACGCGCTAAACTACGGCGTACAGTTCTTTTTGGGTAGCCTCAGTACCCCTATTACGGCTGGGATCAACGGAGGTCAGCAGGGGGTCAGCCCAAATGAGCTCGGTGTCCAGGCGTTCAACCCATTCACTCCCGCCAACCCGGGAGGTATACCAGGGTCAAGGTCAGGAGAGTTCAATCTCCTGCTTGGCAATAAGCTTACGCCCCATGTGATTATCAGTGCCTTGAACGACTATACGACCACTAAGGTCCTCGCTAATCCTTCTCTCGTTGTCATTGACAATCAGGTTGCGACCTTTTTCGTCGGCCAGGAGGTACCGGTCCAGGTGCAGTCCGCTACGAACGTAATTACGGCCAACGCGGCCATCGTCAATTCCGTCGACTATAAAAACACAGGTATCATTTTACGCGTGCAGCCGCGGATCAACGCCAATGGCAATGTCCTGCTCGATATCGAGCAGGAGATCAGCACGTGCGTGAATTGCACGCCAACGGCATTGACGGCTACCACGCAACTGACACCCACATTTAATGACCGGAGGGTCAAGAGTTCGATCATGGTGCCGGCCGGCCAGACCGTCTTGCTTGCCGGCCTCATCCAGGAGCAGCATATGGGCGAGCGTTCCGGAGTCCCCATTCTCGAGCAAATTCCGATCCTTGGCGAAGCCTTCACCCCCACCAACTCAAGGAGCGTCATGCGCACGGAGCTTATCATCTTCATTAGGCCTCAGATCATTCGCGACGGGGTAGATGCATCGACCGTCGCAGAAGAGCTCCGCGCGAAGATAAGGGGCGACAAGATCGGTACGCTTCAGCCGCCCGGCAACGTGACTCCCTATCCGCTTGGTCTCGTCCAATGAGCTTGGTCTGGCATGGCGGTGCGACAAAGGGCGTACCGCCGCTTCCGGCAAGGCGCGCGATGGCAAAACCCGTGCGGCACGAACTCATCGCTTTCGCAGCTTTCGTGATGCTCGCTTGCGCGATTGTGATCGCAAGCCTTATTGCCGCGCCGGGCCGCCTGGGCGTCTTTGGAGGCGGCCTGGGACTTCTGATGGCCGCCATCGCGGTCAAGGATGGACGCTCCTTCATTATCCCCGACAGACTTACGCTTGCCGCATTTGCGCTCGGGTTGGCCAATGCCGCGAATGAACCATACGAAAGCATCACGGACAACATCGCGAGCGCCGCGCTGCGCGGCGTTTTGCTCGCTCTTGCGTTTTATTTTCTTCGGGAGATCTATTTTCGGCTGCGCCGCCGCCATGGGATCGGTCTTGGCGACATCAAACTGGCGGCGGCTGCCGGCGCCTGGCTCGACTGGACGCTTATTCCAACCGCAATCGAATTAGCGGCGCTGGCAGCGCTTTGCTTCTATGTGGTGAGCCGGCTATTACTGAGACGCCCGTTCGACGCGGCCGCGAAATTGCCCTTTGGGCTTTTCTTCGCCCCGGCGATTTGGGTTTGCTGGCTGATTGACGCAATTTTTCTCAAGTCCTAAGGACATTGCCGCCATGAGTATATTCGGCGTCGTAACAGGATGGGGCAAGTTCCGCTGGCTTTTGCCGAGCCGGAAGTTCGATTTTGTCCGGGATCTCAATCGAAGGCGATTTTGGCCATTGCTCGGCCTATTGGTTTTCGCGGCCATTTGCACAAATGCCGCGGCCGACGACTTCAGAAAAGCCAGCCGTGCCTACGCCGCGCGCCAATATGCGCTCGCATCCCGGATGTTCACCGATCTCGCTGCAGGCGGCGACGCGCGGGCACAAACCTACCTTGGCTATATGTATGCCAATGGCGTCGGCGTGCCGCAGAATTTCAAGGTCGCAGCGGGCTGGTACCATTGCGCCAGCCAACAAGGAACCCCATCGGCACAATATATGCTAGGCCTCATGTATGACAAAGGGCAAGGCGTCCCCCAGGACTATGTCATGGCCTATGCCCTGCTGAACCTTGCTGTCTCGGGCGCAGGGCCCGAACGCGAGCGCTGGGTGCTGGTACGCGACGCCGTAGCTTCAAAGTTGAGCCTCACCGAGCGGAACCGGGCACAACAGCTGGCATTCGAAGGCCCCCCGGCAGGCCCCTGCCTGCCGATCAGCACGGGCAATTAGCAAGCCTCGTTCTTTGCGGCAAAAAAAGACGATGCTTATCGGCACGGGATATCATCGCGATATTATATTGTGCAGATGAATCTGCTTGCGGGGAGATTCAAGCGGAGGGCGTTTACTTGATGGGCACGCCGCCCAATGTCTTGCAGGCCGTGCCGTTGCCCGTTAGAGCGTGTCGCGCCAAGAGATGGAACCGGTTTTGCGTCCGGACAAGCGGAACGCGAGACTCTTAGAGCAAGCGGACCGATCGAAGTATAGTCTTCTGCTCGCGTTTCAAAATTTACTCTTGGTGCCGGCAGCAAAATAAAATTGCGGGAGATGGAACAATGAGAACCGTCTTCGTTTCATGTCTTGACCGTGAAGTTTCGGCTCTTGGCTTCGGCTGTGCCTCTCTAGGGTCGCATGTTTCCGAAGGACAAGGTCTGAGGGCGCTTCATGCCGCTTTCGAGCGTGGCGTGACATGGTACGACGTCGCACCGCCCTATGGGGATGGCGAGGCGGAAGAAATATTGGGCAGATTCTTAGCCGGCCGCCGGGACCGCGTGGTGATTTGTACCAAGTTCGGCGTTCCCCGCCCGGTCATTTCTCCGGTGATGCGCCTTGTAAGGCCCGTGGTGCGTGCAGCCGCGGGAATGCTCCGGCCATTGCGGGGAGGCGTGGGCAAAGTGAGGCGGCTCGCAAGCAAAGACCGATTGCATCCTGAAGAGATCGAAAGCTCGGTTACCGACAGTTTGCGGCGTCTGCGGACCGATTACGTCGATGTCCTTGCCTTGCATGAGCCGAGCCCGTGGGATTGCGCGAATGAGGCCATTACGCGGGAACTCCGGCGCATGGTGCAAAAGGGTTATGTGCGCGCGGTCGCGATAGCTGGACCTTCCGAGGCGGTCGTTGCAGGGGCGCGGGCGTCGCAGCTCTATCGTGTCGCTCAACTCCCCGATAGTCCATTTGCGCCCGCGATTGCCCGGGTGAAGGCGGTGCTTGGGGAAGACACGCCGCAATTTTTTGTTACGCATAGCGTGTTTAGCGCGCACGATCTGTTGTCGCGCCTTCTCATCGGCGATGGCGGAAGGCTCGGCGCGCTTGCGTCGCAGCTCGCCTACAGCCCGCCATTCATGGTCAGCGAGATGCTTCTCGATCATGCCTTTGCGGCCAATGCGCAAGGAGTCGTGCTTGCTTCGATGTTTAGCCAGGCGCATATCAATATGAATTGCGAGCGCGCGGCGCGGGCACCGCGCAAGGACATCGGCCCTTTCATGCAAAAATTCGTCCTTCCGGCAGCGCTGCCGCATTTTTGAAGCGCGCGATACCGGCACGCGCGAGGAGAACTACGGAACCGCTGCCGGTCCCGGCAGACTGCTATGCGGCCCGTTCAATAACGGGTAAAATGGGGCATGATAGATTTCCTCGCCGCATTGCCGCAACCGCCTGCGCCCGTGCCCCTCGATGCGCCGCTTGGTCCGATATCGACCATGCGGGCCTTATGGCGCAATCCCATTGAGACCTGGACCAAAGCCCATTTCGAATTGCCGATCGTCCTTCGCGACAATGTCCTGGGCACGGTCGCGGTCATCAGCGATCCAGAGGCGATCCGGCGGGTGCTCGTCGACAACGCCGCCAATTATCGCAAGGATCTGCTGCAGAAGCGCCTGCTTGGTCCGAATTTGCGTGGCGGACTTCTTGAAGCCGAAGGCGAGATATGGCGGGTTCAGCGGCGCACGCTCGCGCCCCTGTTCACGCCCAAAATCGTTGCCTCCTTCGCGCCTGCCTTCAATACCGCCGCTGAGGCGCTCGTTCAGCGCCTTGAGCGTCTACGTGACGGGCAGATTGTGGATATTCAAAGTGAAATGGCTCTCGTTACGCTCGATGTTCTTGGCCGCACCATCTTTCCCGATGGTCTCGGCCGAAATGCCAAGGAAATCGCGTCCGCCATCTCGCGCCTTCTCGCGACAGCCGGCCGGATCGACCCGTTCGATGTTCTAAACGTCCCGGAATGGGTGCCGCGCTTCAGCAAATTCGGCGGGCGCTCGGCAGAGCATTTTTTTGCCTCTATGATCGACTCGCTCATTGCCAAGCGCAAGAGGCTCGTAATTCAGGGTAAAGCCAGCGCACCGCACGATGTGCTGACCCTGCTCCTCGAAGCCCAGGATCCAGAAACCGGCGCGGGACTGAGCAATACCGAAGTACGAGCCAATATTCTGAGCTTCATCGCCGCGGGACACGAGACAACCGCCAACGCTTTGACCTGGTCGCTGTTTTTGCTCTCGCTGTCCGGCGAATGGCGGCTCGCCCTTGCGCAGGAAGCAAGCGCGGTTTTGCCGGGGCCCATTGAGGACAATGCCCAGCGGCTGGTCAAGACAAAGGCCGTGATTGAAGAAGCGATGCGCCTTTACCCGCCTGCAGCCAGCATGAGCCGGCAGGCGGAGGGGCCCGACGATCTTGCCGGCAAGCGCATAAGGAAAGGCAATCTCGTCATCATATCGCAATGGATCTTGCACCGGCATCACTTACTTTGGGAAAATCCAGACCGTTTCGATCCGAGACGGTTCTTGCCAGGAGCGCGCGAGAGGATCCATCGATTCGCTTATCTGCCGTTTGGCGCCGGACCCCGCGTCTGCATCGGCGCATCCTTCTCGTTGCAGGAGGCGGCCATCATTCTCGCTCACGTGATGCGGTCGTTTTCGTTTGAGCTGCAAAACAACCATAAGATAACGCCAGTCCAGCGAATAACCTTACGGCCCGCTGGCGGCTTGCCGATGATATTGCGGCGGCGGCGCGGTTCTCAATGAATTTGAACGCGCATATCCTATCCAGTCATCCGTCAAATGGCTTCGCCAGCGCGATGATCGAGGGGACAGCACCTCCAATCCGCGAACTTCCATGACCGAGACGCGCGGCGATCAACCGACAGGCTTATCGAACACCATCACCTTGGATATAAAAACATTGACGTCGCGGCAATGGGTGAGGCCGCAAGCCTTGCCGATCGCAGCGAAATCCTCGTCGATATAAGTGCTAAAATAAGGTTCGTGAAAACTCTGCGGAAAGAGTTCCAGAAGTCCGTCATAATCCGGCTTGTCACCCCGCTGGATCGAATCGACAAGGACGAAGCGCCCGCCAGGCTGCAGTACGCGGGCGAATTCGCGAAAGGTTTTGCGGCGCACCTCAGGCGGCAGTTCATGGAACGTGAAGATGCTTGTCACCACGTCTTGGCTTTCGTCCGGCAGAGGGATTGATTCCCCTTTCCCGGCGACGAAGTTAATCCGCGACCGATGCTTCAAATGACGTTGCGCTTCCTTGAGGTAAGCCTCCGACAAATCGAGAGCAACGGCAGGAAGGCGAGGCCACGCCTGCTTGACAAAATCCAAAAACCGCCCGGTGCCGCAACCGGCATCGAGAAGCTTCAGATGACGTTGATCGCGGCCGGCGAGAACCTCATGGATCGGAGGTAAGGCCTGTCGCCGGGTAGCATTCGCGGCGCCGTTGAACAGCACTTCGACTTGGATGTCGTATCGCCTGGCTGATTCGTCCGTTAAGTAGCCGCCAGTTTGGAAATGGAAATTCTGCAGATAGTAAAGCGGCCGTTTCCCGGCAATCTCCGGAGTCAGAACTTCTTTGTTTTGCCCGCTCTCTCGGCGGCGATGAACGTCGGGCAGGTCCGCGAAGAACAACCATGAGCGATTGAGCAGGGTCAACAAAGAACCGTCGTGATCCACTGGCAAGGGATAGATGCCTGCCTCCACATTGGCGAGGTCGCGCTGAAAAAGCGCAGTCATATCCGCGTAGAGGCGTCCGCGCTCTGGCACGGGAGCATCGGTATGGGGGCGAGGCCGCGGGCTCTCGCCGTCTCGTCGCCGCGTCTCCTCTGAAAGCCGACGCAAGGCCATGCCGTGCCCGACGTACCAGGCAACGCGTGAGAGCTGCCTTGCGCCATAGACAGCGCGTGTCGCGAAATGCGAGACGGAGCTGCTCATGTTTTCTTCTCTCGCTTAGCAGGTCTGGCAAATTAACCTAACATAACGACAGCAATCAGCACACATCAGTGCCGAAACCGAGATTTTGCAGAATAACCCTGCGAGGAAGCGATTGCCTGCCGATGATACCGCGGCGGCGCGAGCGCCATCCCGTATACGCATTTGAAACGACGAACCGCCTTCGCTGCTCTTTCGTTGCAATTTTGACACAGGCGTTGGAAAACACCGTTGGAACAATCCAGCGTCGTTGACGGTTCGCCGGAATTGACTAGCCTGCAGAAGATCTAACTCGCCTTTGGAGATTGTTCACCATGCTACGCCACGTTCTTCTTGCATCGGCCGGCGCCGTTGCGCTTTCGGGCGCGGCCTTCGCGGCCGAACCTCTGTACGTTCCCCCGCCGCCGCTTTTCAGCTGGACCGGAATTTATATCGGGATTAATGCCGGTGGCCATTGGAGGGCCTCATCCTCCTTAGATTTCGACACGACAGACACGAGCGGGCTCGATGTCGGCGGCGGCCTCGGGGTGGCCCAATTTTTCGGCGTCATTCCCCAAACCGGCACGCACGGCGCTTCAGGCTTCATTGCCGGCGGCCAGCTCGGTTTCAATTATCAATTCAGCAGCTTGGTGGTGGGGGCCGAAGTCGATTTCGACGGTACCACCGGTACCGCCGCTTCGATCGCCGTGCTCAACCAGCCTGCCGCTGGTTTTAACGATCTCGTCGTAACGGTGAGCAGACAGCAGCTCAATTGGCTTGGGACTCTTCGCGGGCGGATCGGCTGGACCCCAATCGAACGTGTCCTGCTCTATGGCACTGGAGGCTTGGCATTTGGGCAGTCCACCTCGTCCTTCTCGGTGACTGACTTCCTTGCGGTCCCGGCGCTGTTTGACTTCGCTACCGCCAACCGTCACGTCGGCTGGACGGC
>CAYWHF010000126.1:0-7092 GCA_964457695.1 uncultured Methylocapsa sp. | reverse complement strand
CCTGGGTGAGGCGCTTCGACGGATCGGCGAAGGCGCGGCGATGATCCGCTCGAAGGGCGAGGCCGGCACTGGCAACGTGGTCGAGGCGGTGCGCCACATTCGCGCGATCACCTCGCACATCAAACGGCTGACGACGCTAGGCGACGACGAGCTCATGCCCGAGGCCAAGAACCTGGGCGCGCCGTACGATCTGGTTCGCCAGGTGGCCCGTGAGGGCCGGTTGCCGGGGGTGCCGTTTTCTGGGTTAGGGGCCTGGGTGGGATCGGGGGTTTTCACGGACCCTCCGCTTTGGGTTTGACGGCGAGCGCGGAAAGGGCGCGATGCAGAGCGACCCGGACGGCGCCTTTTGTCATGGCGAGACGGGCCGCGGCCTCGCCGATCGAAGCGCCGTCGACGGCAATGACGCGCAAAACCTTGCGTTGTCCCGGGGCCAAGCTTTCGAGATGATGGTCCACGCCTGCTATAAGCATGTCCGGCTCGTTCTCGCCGGCTGCGATCAATTCGGAAAAATCATTGATCGGAATATCGAACCTTCGGCCGCGCCGCCGCAGCATGTCGATCAATTTATGGCGCGCGATCGCCCGGATCCAAGGGCCGGCCTGCGCGCTCTTGTTGAAGCTCTGCCTCTTGAGGTGAATGGCGAGCAGTGTTTCCTGCACAATATCCTCGGCATCCGTATCGGAAAGTCCCGCTTTGGCGAGGCCCCGGCGGGCTAAGGCGCGAAGCACAGGGGCCAATTGCAGCAGCAATTGGCGGTAGGCCCCGGCATCGCCCGCGTTGGCGGCGCTCAGCAGCAAGGCCCATTGGTTTTCCTGGCTTTTGCCGTCCACAGATGCCCCTAGTCCTATTCGGCCCGGCCCGCCCCTGTGTTACCCGTCGGCGCCACCCCTCGTTATCACTTTTTAGTCATCACGCATATGCGTGGCCTTCGTAACGGTAAGGCTCGCAGAAACGTAAGAGAAGGTGTAGAAACGGCGTGCCGCGTCTCAAAGGCTGGGGAGGGCGGGCAACCGCAACTATAACCAGCGCACGGTGGAAAGGAACCGCTCATGATTACCAAAACCGAAATATCTGCCGCCACGCTTGCCGCCGCCCTGGCGCTGCTTGCAATGCCGGTTTCCGCGGAGGAGATGGGAGGCACGAAAGCGGGCAAGGAAAAGTGCTACGGTGTTGCCCTCAAGGGGCAAAATGATTGCGCGTCGAAAGGCGTCAACAGCTGCGCCGGTACATCGAAAACAGATTATGAAGGCACGGCTTGGAAATACGTGGAGAAGGGAACCTGTGAGACAATGAAGACCCCGCATGGTATGGGCTCCCTGAACCCGGCCAAATCCTGATCTGCGGCAAAGGCATGGGCCAAGCGCGCGTGCCTTTTCCTTAGAGCGATTTGTGCCTGAAGGCGGGGGTAATTTTATGCAGATTTCGCAGCTACCCATGCGAAGCGGCGCTGGGTTCAAGCCGGAGCATTTTGCCGCCATTGCCGCCGCGCCACAGGCGGTTGCGTTCTTCGAGATCCATGCCGAAAATTATATGGGCGCGGGAGGCGCGCCGCACGCGCAGCTAAGATTCATCCGCGACAATTACGCGCTTTCGCTGCATGGCGTTGGGCTCAACATCGGTTCCAGCGAGCGCCTCGACCAGGCGCATCTTGGAAGGCTGAAGGATCTCTGCGAGCGCTATCAGCCGGAGTGCGTTTCGGAGCATCTGGCCTGGTCCTCGCAGGGCGGCGTATTTTTCAACGATCTCCTTCCGCTGCCCTACACCGAGGCGAGCTTGCGCTCTGTAATCGATCATGTCGACGAAGCGCAAAGCGTGTTGCAGCGCCGCCTGCTCATCGAAAATCCGGCGACTTATGTGCGCTTCGAAGAAAGCACGATTCCGGAGACGGAGTTTTTGGCCGCTCTTGCGCGCGCGACCGGTTGCGGGCTGCTGCTCGACGTCAACAATGTTTTCGTATCGGCTCGCAACCACGCAACGAGCCCCAGCGCTTGTCTCGAAGCGTTTCCCTTGGATCTTGCCGGGGAAATTCATCTTGCCGGCCATTTCGAAACCAATGACGGCCAAGGATCGGCCCTGTGCATCGACGCGCATCAAGCGCCGGTCATCGAGGATGTGCTCGCTCTGTTCGAAAGCGTCATTCAGCGCACCGGGCCGCTTCCTGCGCTCGTCGAATGGGACAATGATTTGCCGGAATGGTCAGAGCTGCTGGCGGAGGTCATCAAGGCACAAAAATGTCTCGACCGGGTTGCGCAAGCAAGCGCTGCAGCGGCTGCGGCCTAGAGACACAAGGCGGTATCCGTGCAAAATTGGCAAAACGACTTCGCGCTTGCATTGCTCGACCGGGAGCTGCCCGTTCCCGAGGGCGTCATCGCCCATAATTCGGAACGGCCGCAGAAGCGATTTGCGGTCTATCGCAACAATATGATGGTGAGCCTCCTCGGTGCCTTGGAGGCCCGTTTTCCGGCAACGCGTAAAATCGCCGGCGAGGAATTTTTCAAGGCCGCGGCGCGCCGGTTCATTTTCGCGCACCCGCCGCGCTCGCCTGTCATGATGTTTTATGGTGATGCGTTTCCCTCGTTTTTGGCGGATTTCGAGCCGGCCCATAGCATGCCTTATCTTGCCGATGTTGCAAGGCTCGAAGCCGCCCGCACCCGCGCCTATCACGCCTCCGATGCCAAGCCGCTCACGCGAGACGCGCTCGCAGCAGTGCCGCCGGATGCCTTGGCCGAGATGCGCTTTACTTTGCACCCGTCGCTCGAAATCGTGTCCTCCGCCTATCCGGTTGTCACAATCTTTGCGATGAATTCGGGCATTTTGGAGCTTGCGCCGATCGCCGATTGGCGTGGCGAGGATGCACTTATTGTTCGCCCGGAATATGAGGTCGAAGTGCGCCGCCTTTCCTCTGGCGCGCGGATTTTTCTAGCAAACCTTGCGGATAAAAAACCGCTCGGCGAGGCGGCGGGGGCGGCGTCTGCCGCTGGCGAAAAATTCGATCTTGCGGAAAATCTCGCAGCGCTCTTCTCGGGGCTTGCAATTGAAATGACGAGCGGGCGCGGGGAGGATGGGCCGATATGACGGGCTGGCCGGCGCGCTTGATTTGCTGGGTCATCGCGCTTCTCGACAAAATCCCGAACTCGTTGATCTCTCTAGCGGCCCGTATATTTCCGGCAGCCGTGTTTTGGAGGTCTGGGCAGACAAAGGTCGAGGGTTTTCGTGTAACGGAAAATGCGATCGACTTGTTTCGCGACGAGTATAGGCTGCCGTTGATCGATCCCGCGCTTGCCGCGAACATTGCTGCCTTCAGCGAGCATTTTTTCCCCGTCCTGCTGGTTATCGGTTTGGCCAGCCGCTTTGCCGCGCTTGCTCTTCTCATCATGACTGCGGTCATCGAAATTTTAGTCTATCCCTATGCCTGGCCCGAGCACGGCCTGTGGGCCACCTGTTTTTTGATTGTCATCGCCCGCGGCCCAGGCATCTTTTCCCTCGACCATCTTTTGACGCGGCGCAGATCAGACCGGCGCGGTTAGCCGCCCCACGCTGAGCGTGGCAATGTCGAAACCTTATCGGGATAATCAGAACGTAGCATATGGCAACGGCTTTTGCTCGGGAGCGCCGCCTTGCCTTAAGCCCACCGAGCGCCCACGATCAATTCGAGCCAGGTAGCCGGCATGCCGGACATGATCGCTGCTTACATGGGATTGCGCGAAATATGCTGCTCACGGAAGTCGGCATCCCGGCTAGCTAGAGCGTGACTTCTAGCCATTTGGAACCGGCGTCAACAAAGGCCCCTGTCGCGCAATGGGCTTATCGATCACCCGTTCGGCTGGCCTCGAACAGAAACCATACCCGCCTTTCCGCCTCGTCAATCCAATTCTCGAGCAGGCTCGCACTGGCCACGTCATTGTGCTCATCACACAGCGAATGTGCTTCGCGCATATGCGCCGTCAGCTGGTTGTTGTCATCGCGCAGCTCGGCCAACATGTCCATAGGAGTAACGTAGTAGGCATCGTTGTCCAGAACGCGCTGCAAGCGGCCAATGTGGCCAATGGAGCGCAGCGTTGTGCCCCCGATTTTCCGCACGCGCTCGGCAATTGCGTCAGTTGTCGCAAATATTTGTTCTCCTTGCTCGTCAAGCAGAAGGTGATAGTCACGGAAATGAGGACCTGACACGTGCCAGTGAAAGTTCTTTGTCTTGATATACAACGCGAACAGATCTGCGAGAAGTGCGGTGAGAGCGCCTGAAATATCCCTGGCCGCGTCAGCGGTGAGATTTGTCGGTGTTCTAAGTGCCGCCGTTTTCAGAGATTTTGCATCGCTAGAATTCATCGCTTGCATCTCCTTCCAGATTACCCGGTTAACTTTCCAAGCACCGTGATCGGACAGTGCGGCTGTGTTTTTGGTCACCTCGAGATAGTACACGAGCGACGCGACCGCTACGACCTTCTCCTCGTTGGTAGCGCCTTCAATTGTGCGAGCCTCGCCGCTAAGACCCACCCGCGCGTAATCGCGGGCGTGTAAGGCCTCACGGAAGTCGGCATCGCGCGGCACCGGCTATCAGACTCCCTCATAGACAAGCTTGGTGAAGAAGCCCGGATCGATGACGAACTGGCCCCATTTTCCGTTGTAAACTGCGGTGGGTTTCGCCGCTACGATCCCGGCCAAAGATCGCCCCTGTTTCTTGTGGGTCGCGACGTTCTCACGGATTGCGACGAGCATGTCACGGTATTCTTTCAGTTGGAACCGGTTGCTGATGGGCTGGCCGTGTCCTGGAATGACAATGGTATTGCCGCTAGTTATCGCGAGATTAGTGTCGGCAGCCTGGATCATGCCGTCGATGCTGCCGCCGGTCGAATAGTCGATGAACGGATAGATGCCGTTCCAATATGTGTCGGCAGTGTGAAGGATATCGGCCTCGGCAAATGCCACTGAGATGTCACCGTCGGTGTGCGCGGGTCCGTAATATTTCAAGCCAATGGTAGATCCGTTCAGTTTCAGGCTGTGTTCGGTCGCAAAAATTTCGCTAGGGATCGCGCCTGGAGGCGAGGGAAGGAAATTATAGTCCCAGTCCTCGACCCGTTGAATCTCGGAAAGATGTTTGCGGGTATTCGCTTGAGCGATGATTTTTGCGCCGACCGAATGCAGCCATTCGTTGCCGTCGGCATGATCGAAATGCCAATGGGTGTTGATCAGATGCGTGACCTGATCGGCACCGAGATCAGCGAGAGCCTTGGTGATTTGGGGGCGCGATACACCGATGCCGGCGTCGACGAGCACCTTGCCATCTGGCCCTGTCAGCACGGCAATGTTTCCCCCGGAGCCTTCGAGCACGCTGATGTTGTTTCGCAACTTATGCGTCACGATGGGCGAAACGGCAGCGCTGTCCTTGATCAGGCTGACGATGCCACGGGCCTCCGCGAAGACTTCCCTTGGCGTCAGCCACCCGCCGCTCGCGTTGAACGCTGCCGAACCGAGGCAGCACAGGCAAAAGCCGCGGCGCGAAAACAAATGTTGGCGTGCGAAAGTCATGGTGTGCTCCATTGTGCCTTTATCGGTCCGCGCGTTCCCATGCATTGCTCGCCGCCACCGATATTGACGCCGCGCGGAGATCCCGGTGTCAGCAGTCGTCTCTCAAACGATTTTGAATGCAGCAACGCCGGCTTATTTGTGAACTACGTTGCGGTCGAGTAAGTCTCGGACCAGTGGCACCATCACATCCGCCTTGTCTCGAGTCCGCAATGGCCAGTATCGCGCAGGTGGAAAGTCTCCTTGACTGTCAGTTCGACGGTCGCCGAGCTGTTGAAACGCGGGGTTTCGGAACGGCTCAGGCTGCCACCACCCAGGCCACGCTCGCAGAGCCGCTCGCGACGACCTCACCGGTCAGCCTTGGTGGTCATGTCTGGATGAACCTGCGCAGGTCCTCGTTGACCTGATTCTTATGGGTCGTACACATACCGTGTGGCGCGCCCGCGTAGACCTTAAGCGTCGCGTTTCTGACGATCTTGGACGAAAGCATGGCCGAGGCGCCAATCGGCACGATCTGATCATCGTCACCGTGGAGTATCAAGGTTGGCACGTCGAACTTCTTGAGATCTTCGGTCGTGTCCGTCTCCGAAAAGGCCTTGATGCAAAAGTATGCAGCTGGGAAGCCCGCCATCATCCCCTGCAGCCAGAAGGAATTGCGCACACCTTCCGAAATCTTGGCGCCCGGCCTATTGTAGCCAAAGAACGGCATGCTCAGATCCTTCCAGAACTGCGAGCGATCGGCTTGGACGGCAGCGCGCAATTCATCGAACACATTCATGGGAAGGCCGCCCGGGTTTGTCTGCGTCTTGAGCATGAGCGGTGGTATCGCGCCGATCAGAACGGCCTTGGCCACGCGTTCAGTGCCGTGGCGGCCAATATAGCGAGCGACTTCGCCCCCGCCGGTGGAGTGGCCGACATGGATTGCATTCTTCAAGTGAAGTTTTTGGACGAGTTCTGCGAGATCGTCCGCATAAGTGTCCAGGTCGTTCCCATTCCAAGGCTGACTCGACCGGCCGTGACCGCGGCGATCATGGGCGATGCACCGGTAGCCATTTGAGGCTAGAAAAAACATCTGGTCTTCGAAGGCATCCCCGGTCAGCGGCCAGCCGTGACTGAAGACAATCGGCTGGCCCGCACCCCAGTCCCGGTAGAAGATTGTGGTTCCGTCGGTTGTGATGATCGTTGTCATGTCGCGAACTCCCGTGCTACTTGGCTCGGCAAGGACTTGAATGAGTACTAAGCGTGCTCGCCAATGCGGCCCATCCGCCCGCTGCGGTAGTCGGCGAAAGCCTGCGCAATCTCGGCTGGGGTGTTCATTACGAATGGCCCCTGTCCTACAACGGGCTCATCGATCGGCTCGCCGTTGAGGAACAAGACCGTACTGTCTTCGAGCGCGGCGATTTCAAATGAGTCTTGTTCGCGCTGCAGGAGCGCTAACTCCGTGGCTCCCGCAATTTCACCAGACCCCAATTTGATCTTGCCCCTGAGAACAAAGAGCGCGGCGGTCCATCCGTACGACCTGATCGCGACCCTCGAAACGCGCGAGCGCACGTCCCGTGAAAACTATCT
>CAYWHF010000125.1:2192-7109 GCA_964457695.1 uncultured Methylocapsa sp. | reverse complement strand
CCTTGGAATTGCGCCAGATGAGGGGAAAGCCGGAGCCTAACTCCGTCCCACCTCTGGCGCGCGCGCTACGCTGAGGATGTTTTTCACACCAAGACCCTCGCCGATACTTTCACAATACCTAGCCGATACCCAAGCTACGGTCAATATGGTTTGCAAAGGAGAGGATCGCGGGCCCCTTCGTGTTTCGGGCGGGCAGCTGCGGGCACAGGCAAGGCGAAAGCCGGCTCTCCCCGCAGAACAAGGCTTTTCTAGAATTTCACGGCCCGGTAATTATGGGCCATGACCGCAAATCAACCCGCTTCCCCGGCAACCACAAAAGTTAGAGCCCGCGCCCTGCTGCTTGGCGACCGGATCGCCACGGCGGGCCTCGAGCGCTCGGACATGATCTCGGCGACGCCGCTTGCCTTTCTGGCCGGCGCAAGGGGGTTTGTTGCGCTCTACCGCTTTGGCGTCGCGGTCATGATCGGCTTGTCCCCGCTCGAAGAGGACGAGGTGCTTTCCCAGATCAAATTGCGCCTTACCGGGCCGCATGAACATATCGACGACGAAACCGCGGTTTTGGAAATCTCTCCGGAATTCGACGACAAATTTTTGCCGGGGGGTAGCCTGGCAATGAAGGATTTCTCGCCGCAGCGCCTTCTCGTCGTTGCGGACGCGCTTGCCAAAAGCGTCTCGCTCGGGCGCGACGAACGCGAGGTCAACGCCGTCTTCGACATCATCGAGCCCTTCGCCGCGGAGCTCGCGCAGAGCGGCAAGCCGCCTTGGCGCCGCCGGATGATGCTGAAACTCATCGGCCAGACACTCCTCGTCCAACACCGTGTCTCCGGCCGCGTGGCCGTCGAGGAAAAGCCGGACGTGCTCTGGGACAGGCCCGATCTCGAGCGGCTCTATACGAGGCTCGAAGACGAATATGAACTGAAAGAACGCGGCGAAACCCTAAAACACAAGCTCGATACGATCGTCGAGACCACGCGAACCCTCACCGATATGATCGACGCCAACACGGCGACCCGGCTCGAAGCAACGATCATCATTTTGATCGTTGCCGAAATTCTGATTTCCATCGGCCAGCTTATTTTTTGGCGCCACTGACGGGGTTACAAGCCGCGAGAACGAGCGCCTCCGCCTCGTCTGGCGCCGCCCATTGAAACGATGGAAGCTGGTGGCGGGCAAAAGTAAATTGCCGTCTGGCGTAAGTTCGCGTGTCGCGTTTGGCGAGCCCGGCGGCCTGGGCGAGCGAGATGTCGCCGTTAAGATGGGTGATGAGATGCGGGACGCCATGCGCGCGCATCACGGGGAGCGCCGGGTCGAGGCGGCGTTCGCGAAGCGCGGCCACCTCTTGAAGAGCACCTGCCTCAAGCATCGCTTCGAAACGCGCGTCGATCCTTGCTTTCAGCGCTTGCCGTTCCGGCGCGAGAAACACGGCAAACACACTTGCCGGGTCGAGCAGCGGCGCCTCCCGCGCGGCATGGAACGATGCAAGACTTCTGCCGGTCGTCTCCAAAACCTCGAGCGCGCGCAAAATGCGCTGCGGATCGCTCGGGCGAATGCGGGCGGCGGTTTCCGGATCGCGGCGCATGAGTTGCGCGTGCAAATCGGCTTCAGGCAGGCATTTTGCCTGCGCTCGAACCGAGACCCGCACGTCTTCAGGGACCTCAGGTATCGCCGAGAGCCCCTGCGTCAGCGCCTTAAAATAAAGTCCGGTGCCGCCAGCGAAAACCGGCAGGCGCCCTTCGCGCTTGGCTTTCCCAAGTGCGCGCGAGGCATCCGCAAGCCAGAGGCCGGTGGAGTAATTGACCGCGCCATCTACATGACCGAAGAGCAGGTGCGGGACCGCGGCCTCGTCGTCTAGGCCCGGGCGCGCCGTCACTATGCGAAGGTCGCGATAGACCTGCATGGAGTCTGTATTGATCACCATGCCGCCAAGGGCCGTTGCGAGGCGAAGCGCCAAGGTCGACTTGCCGCTCGCCGTCGGCCCCGCGATGAGAACCGCCGATAGTTGTGTCAACAGCATCGCAATGTTGAATAAGCCCCGGCGCCGTTCGTCTCGCGCGGCCAGGCACCCTCAAAGGTCTGACGTTTGCTAGCCTGCCGCCGCCTGGCGCAATTCGCGCGGAATTGGAAAGAAGACGCTCTCGTCCGCAGCCGATAGGGTCTCGACCTCCAGATTGAAACGCTGCGCGAAAGCATCCAATATTTCTTCGACGAGAATCTCCGGCGCCGAAGCTCCCGCCGTGACGCCAAGAGTGGAGATATCCTTAATCAAGTCCCATTCGACATCCTCCGCGCGTAAAACCAGCCGGACGAGCTTGCATCCCGCACGCTCGGCCACTTCTTTCAACCGTTGCGAATTCGAGGAATTGGACGAGCCGACCACAAGCAACGCATCGACGACCGGGGCCACGCGCTTGACCGCCTCCTGGCGGTTCGTCGTCGCATAACAAATGTCCTCGCGGTGCGGTCCAACAATATTTGGGAACCGCCGCGTGAGGGCAGAGACCATCGCACGGGTGTCATCGACCGACAACGTCGTCTGGGTAACATAGGCAAGTTTGCTCTCGTTGGGCGGCTGGAAGCTCTCGACGTCATCAGCGGTCTGAACCAGCGTGATGGAACCTTTCGGCAACTGCCCCAGCGTGCCGACGACTTCCGGATGGCCGGCATGGCCGACGAGGATGATATGGCGGCCCAGACGGTGATGAAGTTGAGCCTCGCGATGCACTTTCGTGACCAGCGGGCAGGTTGCGTCGATCGCGAAGACGTTGCGCGCCCTGGCGTTCTCGAGAACCGATCTTGGCACGCCATGGGCAGAAAAAATAACCGGCTGGCTTGTATCGGGCACTTCGTCCAATTCCTCGACGAAAATCGCTCCCTTCGCCTTCAGCCCCTCAACGACAAATTTATTATGCACGATTTCATGGCGGACATAGACTGGCGCGCCGTGAATGCGGAGCGCCTCCTCCACCGCATCGATAGCGCGCACGACACCGGCACAAAATCCGCGCGGCGCGCAAAGGAGAACACGAAGCTTCGGCTTTTCGGTCATGGGAAATGGGCCAGGAATTTCCTCGTTTAGGTGGTCGCCCCTTCGCCTGTCAAGTGTGAGGGACGCCGCATCATTGCGGCGGCGTTTCGCGAGGCGAATTTAGGAATGAGGCGAAGCTTGCAATGCTATTTAAAGTGAAACATCGTCGGCGTGGCCGAACTTTAGGCGCTTTCATATATCGATGATGGGCATATTGGGGTCCACTGGAGAGGATCTGGACCACGGGAAATTGAACGACGGAAAAAGTGGAATTTTTGACCGCCAAAAGACCAGTCCGAGGGGTTGACTGATTTAAGGAGTCTTGAGCCATGCTTCCAAGCATTAACAATCTTGAACGCTACGCAATTTTCCTCGACCTCGACGGAACAATCGTTGAGCTTGTCGAACATCCCGACGCGGTGCGCGTCGAAGCCTCAACATTGCGGCTGTTGGAAATGCTCCGCCATAGGTCGGGCAGCGCTCTCGCGGTGATATCCGGCCGCGAGATTGCCTCTATCGACCTCTTGCTGCGCCCTCTCATTTTGCCGGTTGCGGGTGTGCATGGTTTGCAGCGGCGCGACGCGGCCGGCTTCGTTCATTTGCACGAGACTTCTGACATCAGACCCGTCACATACGTGCTCGAAAAAGTCATCGGCGAGGAATCGGGTGTCATCATAGAGCAAAAGCCTGGTGCCGTCGCGCTGCATTACCGGTTACGGCCTGACCTCGAGCGGCGATGCTGCGAGATTGTCGAGGAGGTCGTAGGTAGACGCCCCGATCTCCGGCTTGTGCACGGGAAAATGGTGTTCGAGATTTTACAGAAAGGCGCCGACAAGGGAAGCGTGATCGAGGCGTTCCTGTCGGAGCCGCCGTTTTTGGGACGCAAGCCGATTTTTGCCGGAGACGACGTGACTGACGAGTCCGGCTTTGCGTCCGTGAACGCGGTGGACGGAGTCTCCATTAAGATCGGCGCAGATAAGACCGCTGCGCGATTCCGGGCAAGGGACGTCGGTGAATTGCACGACTGGCTCTGCAAGCTCGCGGGAAAGACTTTACAGGAGCCTCTCCGATGAGCCATCTAGATCTTGGGGTCATTGGAAATTGTTCCATCGCCGCGCTAATCGACCGCAACGCCAGCGTTGTTTGGTACTGTGTTCCGCGCTTTGATGGGGATCCAGTATTTCACAGCTTGCTAGGCGTTCCGAAGGGAGCGGAGGGCGAAGGCGTTTTCGCGATAGAAATCGAGGACTATGTTCAAAGCGAGCAGCATTACGTAAGCAATACAGCCATCCTCGAAACAACGCTCAACGGAAAACATGGATCGGTGCGCGTCTCGGATTTCGTGCCCCGCTTTTGGTGGCGCGACCGGACATTTGTTCCGCAAACTCTCGTGCGAAGGCTCGTTCCTATTTCGGGCAGCCCCCGTGTTCGCATTCGGGTAAGGCCGCGCTTCGACTATGGTTCGACGGCGCCAGCTCTCACCTTCGGGTCGCATCATATTCGTTATGTCGGTCCCAATACGACGTTGCGTCTGACCACCAATGCGCCAATTGATTATGCGCGCGAGGAAACGCTGTTCAACCTCTCTCGCCCAATCGACCTCATTCTCGGCGTCGACGAAACCTTGAGTGAGGGTGTCGAGCAAACGGCACATGCGTTCGAACAACGCACAAAGGAATATTGGCGGCAATGGGTGCACAGGTTGGCGATTCCCTTCGAATGGCAGGACGCGGTGATCCGTGCTGCCATCACGCTCAAACTTTGCACCTATGAACCGACCGGCGCGATTTTCGCCGCATTGACGTCCAGCATCACGGATGCGCCCGATTCCAAGCGCAATTGGGACTATCGCCACTGCTTGGGGACAGACGACCTCTATGACCTCCCCCCCC
>CAYWHF010000125.1:0-2182 GCA_964457695.1 uncultured Methylocapsa sp. | reverse complement strand
CACTGAACCGACGGTCGCGCTGGTGGCCGAATGTACGTCCGCTATAGCGGGGGAGCCCGATTGGCAGCGCAATTGGGACTATACCTACTGCTGGGTGAGGGACGCCTATTATGTCGTCCGCGCGCTCAACCGGGTCGCGGCCATGCGCAAGATGGAAAATTATTTCGGCTGGCTCATGAACGTCGTGTCGTCCGCAACTCAAGATCACATTCAGCCGGTATATGGCGTCGGGCTCGAATCCAATCTGCCCGAGAAAATTGTTTCCTCATTGCCCGGCTATCGCGGGATGGGTCCGGTCCGAGTCGGAAACGACGCCTATCAGCATATGCAACATGACAGTTACGGCAATGTCGTGCTGGGCGTGGCTCAGGCGTTCCTCGACCGGCGTCTTTTGTCGCCTCCCGCACGCATGGATTACCTGCGCCTGGAAGAGATGGGGAACAAGGCTTTTGCCGTCTTCGACAAGCCCGACGCCGGCATATGGGAATTGCGTTCGCGCGCACATATTCACACGAGTTCGGCTGTCATGTGCTGGGCGGCGGTCGATCGCCTTGCCTCGATCGCCGATTGCATCGGGGAGCCGGAGCGCGCCCGGAATTGGAGGACAAAAGCAGACGAAATCAAGCAGACAATATTAAAACGCGCGTGGTCACAAAAACGACAGACGTTTGTGGACTCATTCGATGGTGAGCATCTCGACGCGGGGGTCCTGCTGATGGCCGAAGTCGGTTTTTTGGAGCCGAGTGATCCGCGCATGACGCAGACCGTGAAGCAAGTCGAGAACGTCCTCGCGCGCGGACCGCACGTCTTGCGCTATGAGGCGCCTGACGATTTTGGGTTGCCGCAGACCGCTTTCAATACCTGCTCGTTCTGGCGGATTGACGTTTTGGCGCGGATGGCGCGCGTCCATGAGGCGCGCTATTATTTTGATCAGCTCCTTCGCTGCCGCAACCACCTCGGCATGATGTCGGAGGACGTCGACATCGCAACCGGCGAAGCATGGGGCAATTATCCGCAAACCTACTCCATGGTCGGGATCATTAATTGTGCAATGCGCCTGTCACGATCTTGGGAGAAATCGATATGAGACGGCTCGTGATTGTGTCGAACCGGGTTGGCGACCCTGACTGTGCGGTCTCCGGCGGGCTCGCGGTGTGTATCCTCGACGGTCTGCGCGAGCGAGGGGGAATGTGGTTTGGTTGGAATGGGGAGATCGTGGCCAGCGTGCACGACATCGGGGTCAGCTGCAGACGGTGCGGCAATGTAATTCTCGTCACCATGCCGCTCACCGAAGGAGACTATCAGGAATTTTATCTCGGCTTTTGCAACGCCGCTCTGTGGCCGGTCCATCATTACCGGTTGGACCTCGCGCGGTTTACGCAAGAAAACAGCGAGGCATATCGAAGGGTCAACGAGCGCTTTGCGGAGACGCTGGCACCGCTCCTCAAACCCGACGACCTCGTCTGGGCGCATGATTATCATCTCATCCCGCTTGGCGCAGACCTGCGCACGCGCGGTATTCGCAACCGCATTGGGTTTTTCCTCCATATCCCTTTCCCGCCGCCCGACGTTCTCGTTGCAATGCCAGAGCATGAATGGCTGATGAACGCGTTCACGCAATATGACGTCATTGGCTTTCAGACCAAGACGGATCAGGCGAACTTCTGCCGCTTCGCATGCGAGCACATGGGCGGCGAGATGGCCCGCGACGAGGTGCTGCGCGTTGCGGGAAATTCGGTGTTGGCTTCAGTCTTCCCGGCCGGAATCAATGTCGAGTCTTTTGCCGCGATGGCAACAAGTCCCGAGGCGGAACGGCGAATTCAATGGCTGCACCGCCGCGGCGAGGCGCGGGTGAATATTATTGGAGTGGATCGCCTCGATTATACCAAGGGCTTGCCCGACAGATTGCGTTCGTTCAAGCGTCTGCTCGAACTCTATCCGCAATATTGCAAGGCCGCCACCTTGATGCAAATCGCGCCGCCGACACGAGAAGAAGTCAAGGCCTACGCCGACATCCGCCACGAACTCGAAGCGCTATCGGGCGAGATCAACGGGCAGTTCGGCGACTTCGATTGGACCCCGGTGCGTTACGTGCACCGCAATGTTCCGCGCGACACGCTTGCCGCGCTTTTCCGGGGCAGCCAGATCGGTCCCGTCCCGCCGCTGCGCCACTGCATGAATC
>CAYWHF010000124.1:0-7165 GCA_964457695.1 uncultured Methylocapsa sp. | reverse complement strand
CAAACCGCTCGCCAAGGCATCAACATAGGCCTGTTCTACTTCGAGCGGCAGAAGGTCGGGATCGGGAAAATAGCGGTAATCATGCGCTTCCTCCTTGCTGCGCATCGACCGGGTTTCGCCGCGCCCTGGATCGAACAGCCGGGTTTCCTGATCGATCTTGCCGCCATCCTCTATGATACCAATCTGCCGGCGCGCCTCGGCCTCGATCGCTTGTCCGATGAACCGCACCGAGTTGACGTTTTTGATTTCGCAACGCGTGCCGAGCGGCTCGCCTGGCCGGCGGACAGACACATTGATGTCTGCCCGCAGGGACCCCTGCTCCATATTTCCGTCGCAAGTGCCCAAATAGCGCAGAATAGTGCGCAGCTTCGTGACATAGGCCTTGGCCTCTTCGGCTGAGCGCAGGTCCGGCTTCGACACAATCTCCATTAAGCCGACCCCAGACCGGTTGAGATCGACGAAAGAATCGGTTGCCGACTGGTCATGGAGGGATTTGCCGGCATCCTGCTCCATGTGCAGGCGCTCGATCCCGACCTCGATTTGTTCTGTGGGCGAGATATCGATGACGACGGTCCCCTCGCCGACAATCGGGCTCTTATATTGGGAAATCTGATAGCCTTGAGGCAAATCGGGATAGAAATAGTTTTTGCGGTCGAACACCGAGCGGAGATTGATTTTCGCCTTGAGGCCGAGCCCCGTCCGGACCGCTTGGGCGACGCATTCCTCGTTGATGACGGGAAGCATCCCGGGCATGGCAGCATCGATGAGCGAGACGTTGCTATTTGGCTCCTTGCCAAATTCGGTCGAGGCGCCCGAAAATAGCTTCGTCTTCGATGTGATCTGGGCGTGAACCTCCATTCCGATCACGACCTCAAAATCGCCCGTCGCCCCTTTAATGAGCTTTCTCGGTTTCGCCTGAATATCCATTGCTTGCCCTATTGCCGCGTCTTCTTAGTCACACCATAGCTCCGCGCGTCTGGCTAGCGAAGACCCAAAGTGGCCGAAATCGGCACTTGGTACTGGCAAGCCGCCGCTTATTTCGCCCAGGAGCTGGTGTTGCCGGGGTGAAGAACAGCTCAAAAACTTGCGCCGGGAACCGCGCTCCGCCCATGGCGCGTCTTCGACAGGGTCAAAATCCCCGCGCGGGACGCAAAAGAACGCCGCCACGGTAAGTTGAACCGTGACGGCGCTCAGGGTTGCCGGCGAAATCGTCCAAGCTCCAAGCGTAAGCTTAGGCCAACAACATTACTCAGTATTTGGCAACAACCGGAGCAGGCGGCCAAGCGAAGTGATAGGTCAGACCGATACGCCCCGTCTGCAGGATTTCCTTGTCCCGATGATTGGGAATGGCGATGCTAAAGGGATTAGCAAGGATAAGCGCGGCATTGAAGGGAATGACGAAAGCGCCAAACCCAGCGTCGGCGAAACCGAGCGACCCCCAATTATAGTATCGGTACTCGGCCCGCACCGTCCAATTTCCCAAAAGATTGTATTCGATACCCCCGCCGACATCGAATCCGTAGCGGTTGGCGGCGAAGTCCCTTGTGACCGGTGTTTGAAGACCGGTAACAAGGTTTGGCGGAATAAAGGCGCCGCAGAGGGTGACTGCGCAATTTATTTGATTGCGGATATCGGCATAGGCAAAGCCGCCGATCGCGTAGATCAACAGGCGGTCAAACGCGAGACCGATCCGCCCGTCGGCCGAGCCAAACTCGCGAACCGCGGTCGACTCTTGGTTAAGAAATATGTTCGAGGTGCCTCCGGTAATGCCGGCGAAATTATATTCGCCTTGAATGCCCGCGACGATCGCTCCCAGCTGAAGATTGTAGCCGACGTGAAGACCGCCGAAGATACCGGAATCGTTGTAGGAGTTGGAAACGCGGAATCCGGCGAATACGACCGATTCGGGGAATTGGACCGACGTCGTGCCAGTTCCGCCGCCGACATGGGCGCCAAGTTCAAAGCCCGTCCAGGTAAACACCGGTGCAGGGGGTGGTAGAGGCAGTGGCTCCGCCGCGAAGGGCGATGTTGCGGTCATAAGCAGACCGGCTGTTGCGCCGGCGAGGCGCAGCGAAAACTTGCTTTGCATGGAATCCTTCCCTCCGTCGTTTGGCACTTATCGCTCGTTTCTCTCATTTGCGCTAACTGCAGCTATTCATAGCATCAAGGGTTCGTTGAACAAGCTAGAATACCGGGTTCAGGCATTGACTCGCTCATTATTCCTGGAGATGTTGCATTTTTGCCGAGTTTATCATGACCAGCTGCTGCCAGAGTTCATGCCGGGTCTAATCCCCGCGGCCAGGCCAAATTTTTTTCAGGGTCTTCTAGCAACCTCAGATTCCTTTTCAGAGCGGGGCGTTAATGGAAGCATGAGATGAGCAGCTTTTTCGGCCGTGCCGGCACCTCGGTGATTGCGTTCGGCGTTTATGCGGCCGGCAATGTCGCCTATACGCCGCCGGCAACGGTGATTGCCGGCCAAGCGGCAGGAAGACAAATCAACGAAAGTGATGAATCCGGCGAGCCCGACGCTTGACTGCGGCTTGCGGCAATGCCACTCGCACAAGAAAAGGCAACTATACGCAGTGAAGGGAATGTGCAGAGCGTTCATTTTTCCAGGACAAGGATCTCAAGCAGCAGGCATGGGAAAAGCGTTGGCCGAGGCGTTTCCTCAGGCACGCGAGACTCTTTCAGAGGTCGATGAGGCGCTCGGGCAAAATCTGTCCATGCTGATGTTTGAGGGCCCGCTTGCCGAGCTCACCTTGACGGCGAACGCGCAGCCTGCCTTGTTTGCTGTCAGCCTTGCAGTCGTCCGTGTGCTCGAAGCGGAGGCCGGACTTAACCTCGCGAACGACGCCAGCTTTGTCGCGGGGCATTCGCTCGGTGAATATTCTGCGCTCGCGGCGGCCGGATCCTTGAGTATCAGAGAGGCGGCTAAGTTACTGCGCATTCGCGGCCATGCGATGCAGGCGGCCGTTCCCGTTGGTGCTGGCGCGATGGCGGCGCTGCTTGGGCTCGATTGCGAAAGAGCCCAAGACATCGCCAAACAAGCCGCGCTGGAGGCGGGCATTGGTGCGGTTTGCGAGGTCGCGAACGACAACGGGGGCGGTCAGGTTGTGGTGTCGGGGTCGGCCGGCGCGGTGCATCGCGCAGTCGAGATCGCAAAGGAAAAAGGTGCACGCCGTTCGATCCTGTTGCCGGTGTCGGCGCCGTTTCACTGTTCCTTAATGCAACCCGCTGCAGAGGCGATGGCCGAGGCGCTGGCCTCAACGCCGATCAAGTCCCCGTGCGTTCCACTCGTGTCCAATTTCCTGGCGGTGCCCGTTACCAACCCAGAAGAGATCCGGAAGCTGCTCATTGCCCAGGTGACCGGCATGGTGCGTTGGAGAGAAAGCATTGGGTTCATTGCCAATGCCGGAATTTCGTTCTTCATCGAATGCGGCGCGGGCAAAGTCTTGTCCGGGCTCGTCAAAAGAATCGCCGCCTCGGCGCGCAATATTTCGATTGAAGCTCCAGGTGATATCGAACTCTACCGGGCCATGGCTTAAGCCCCGGCATCCTTCGCGGGAGTTTCTAATCAATGTTCGATCTTACGGGTAAGACGGCCCTTGTAACTGGCGCCTCCGGCGGGCTTGGCCAAGCGATTGCGCGCGCGCTCCACGATCAAGGTGCCATTGTCGGATTATCAGGCACGCGCAGCGATGCGCTCGGCGCGCTTGGCCGCGAACTTGAAACCAATGTTCACATTTTTCTCTGCGACCTTGCCGACAAATCCGAAACCGAGGCGCTTATTCCCGCCGCCGATGCCGCGATGGGAGGCATTGACATTCTCGTCAACAATGCGGGGATAACCAGGGATAATCTCTTCCTGCGGATGACGGACACGGAGTGGGACAGCGTGCTTGCGGTCAATTTGAGCGCTGCGTTCCGGCTGTCAAGGGCCTGCTTAAAGGGGATGATGCGCAGGCGGCACGGCCGCATCATCGGCATTAGCTCGGTTGTTGGGGTGACCGGCAATCCCGGTCAGGGCAATTATTGCGCTGCGAAGGCGGGGATGATTGGAATGTACAAAAGTCTCGCCGCCGAGGTCGCGAGCCGCAATATAACGGTCAATTGCGTTGCACCAGGCTTTATCGCAAGTCCGATGACCGATGCATTAAATGACAAACAAAAACAGCCGATTCTCGCCGCCGTGCCGATGGGGCGGCTGGGGACAGGCGCCGATGTCGCCGCCGCCGTTATTTACCTTGCCAGCGCGCAAGCCGCCTATGTCACCGGGCAGACCATTCATGTAAACGGTGGAATGGCAATGATTTAAGCCGGTTATGGGATCGTTTGCCTGCCGCGCACTGGCTCTCGCCAACCGCGATGAAGTATGTTACCTACCCCACTTAAGCGATCAAGGGGGCAGCTCGCGGGCACCCGCATCGTGTCGACGCCCGCCTGTTGCGGCGCGTTGTAAGCAGACAATAAGGACGAGGAATAGAGCACCATGAGCGATGTCGCCGAGCGGGTGAAAAAGATTGTCGTGGATCATCTCGGAGTCGATGCCGACAAAGTCGTCGACAGCGCCAATTTTATGGATGACCTAGGCGCCGATTCGCTCGACACCGTCGAGCTCGTCATGGCGTTCGAAGAGGAATTCGGAGTCGAGATTCCTGACGACGCAGCCGAAACGATCTTGACGGTCAGCGACGCCATCAAGTTCCTTGAAAAGGCGTCCGCCGCTTGATTGCCTCCAGGGAGAGGACCGGCAGAGCGCCCGGTTAGACGAAGGCCAGGGGGGCCTGCCGGCGGAGCGCACCTGTTTAATTTGCTTTCTGAACCATCGTGAATGCGGCGTTAGAGTTCAGCCCGATCCGGGGGGTTGAGGCATAGGGCTTGCGGCGGCGCCAGCGGTAATATCGCAAGGTTGCTTAAATGCGAAGGGTGGTCATTACCGGTCTTGGTTTGGTCACGCCGTTGGGCGGAGGCGTGGAACCAAGCTGGGAACGGTTGCTTGCCGGACACAGCGGCGCCAGCCGCATTGAGAAGTTCGATGTTTCCGAACTGGCGTGCAAGATTGCAATGTCTATTCCGCGCGGGGGCGACGGGAATTTTGAGCCCGATCAATGGATGGAACCAAAAGAACAGCGCAAAGTCGACGATTACATCCTTTATGCCGTGGCCGCGGCAACGCAAGCCCTTGCCGACGCAGGCTGGAAGCCTTCAACCTATGACGAGCAGATCAATACCGGCGTCCTCATCGGCTCAGGAATTGGCGGTCTAGGGGGAATTGCCGAAACCTCAATCGTCTTGAAGGAAAAAGGCCCCCGCCGCGTCTCGCCATTCTTCATTCCCGGCCGGCTCATCAATCTCGCGGGTGGCTATGTTTCGATCCAGCATGGACTCAAGGGGCCAAATCATGCGGTCGTCACCGCCTGCTCTTCGGGCACCCATGCGATCGGCGACGCGGGCCGTCTGATTGCTCTCGGCGACGCGGAAGTCATGGTCGCGGGCGGCACCGAATCGGCGATCTGCCCCATTGGCATCGCAGGCTTTGCCGCCTGCCGGGCTCTGTCCACCAAATTCAACGATGAACCAAAGCGGGCATCGAGACCTTATGACAAGGACCGCGACGGCTTCGTGATGGGCGAAGGCGCCGGTTGCGTCGTCCTCGAATCTTACGAGCACGCCACGGCGCGCGGCGCCAAGATTTACGCCGAGTTAGCCGGATACGGCATGTCCGGAGATGCCTTTCATATCACCGCGCCCGACGAGAGCGGCGATGGGGCTTACCGGGCCATGGCGGCCGCGATCAAGCGGGCAGGAATTTCGCCGGGCGATATCGACTATATCAATGCGCATGGAACCTCGACGCCGCTTGGGGATGAAATCGAGATAAGGGCCGTCGAGAAAATTTTAGGCAATGACCGTCCCTCGTTATCCATGTCCTCGACGAAGTCGGCGATCGGGCATCTCCTCGGCGCGGCAGGTGCAGTTGAAGCAATTTTTTCGATATTGGCGATCAGAGATCAAATCGTTCCGCCGACACTCAACCTCGACCATTTGTCTGTTGAAACCAGGATCGACCTGGTTCCGCATAAGGCGCGCAAGCGGCAGGTCGAGTTCGTGCTGTCGAATTCCTTCGGCTTTGGCGGTACCAATGCTTGTTTGGTCTTCAGACCGCCAGAGCGGCAGGGTAGATCGCCGTAGCGCCGTTTGTGCTCAGCTCGATACGAAATTCTCGGTGCGAACCCGATTTCGCCATATTTTCCGGGCGGGATGGAACGCTCTGGATGGGCATCGATTGGTACTGTGTCTGGCGTGCAGCCGCTTTCTATTGGATGGCTGCCCTATGGCGAACGGCTATAGTGGAGCCATGTCATACGGCGCACAGCCTTCGCGCCATTTTCCGTCTGACTGAGGCTGCCGCCGCGATATTAAATCTGAAGTGGTAGGCGATATGCCGTTTAATCTCAACGGAAACGACGTGCCCGGCAAGGAAGAAGATTTGTCCCGCGCGGAGCAGCAGGCAACCGGCCGGTTCCGGGGAAAAAGGATGATGCCCCGAAGCCCTAAGGAAGCCCTTCAGCCGGATACTCCCCCGCCGCCGCCGCCAATTCCGCCAAGCCGCAGGCACCCCGCGCTCTCGGCAATGAGCGGATTTCTCTCTTTTCTCCTAGCAATGGCGATCGCTTCCATTGCCGGCCTCATTTGGAGCCAGCACCGGCTGCATGAGCCTGGCCCTCTGGACGGCAATAAGGTCGTTTACATCGCGCCCGGCACCGAGGTTCCCGACATCATCGCGGCGCTCGAACGCGACAGCGTGATCGAAAGTCCGTTCTTGCTCAATGCCACGCTCCTTGCCGAGGGCAGCCGGTCGAAGGTTAAAGCCGGCGAATATTTGTTCAAAAAAAATGCCAGTTTGCGCGATGTGATCGACACGCTGGTCACGGGCAAGCAGCTGCTGCACGCGATTACCATACCGGAGGGGTTAACAAGCGAGCAAATCATCGCGCGTCTCAAGGAAAGCGACATATTGATCGGCGATGTCGCCGACCCTCCCAAGGAAGGAAGCTTGCTGCCAGAAACCTACAAATTCTCTCGCGAGACTCTTCGTGCCGACGTGATACGGAAAATGCAGGAGGACCGGAGGCGCACGGTCGATTAGGTTTGGGGGACCAGA
>CAYWHF010000123.1:0-7254 GCA_964457695.1 uncultured Methylocapsa sp. | reverse complement strand
GGCGATCGCCGACAAACGTGGCATAGCGGAAACCCTTGCTTCATGCGCCGCCGCCGCATTCGCGGGATATTGGTTCCTTGCTTTGATGGAAGGATTCGTCCCGGTTTTTGCCGGCGCGATTTTTGCGTCGCTCGCGCTCGGCTTGATGGTGCCGCTCGCCGACGCACTGACCCTTGCCGGAATTCGCCACGCGGAAGTTATGGGACTTGGCCGGATTGCCTATGCCCGGATCCGGGTGTGGACATCGATTGGCGTATTAGGAACAATGTTCTCGTCCGGCTGGATCGTCGGCACGTTACCGGGCGAGAAGATCATTTATGCCTTGGCGAGTTTGACGCTCTTGCCGGCGCTCGTCACGATCTTTGCTGCCACGAAGCTGAAACATTTGCACACGCCCATCTCTACTAAGGGCAGTTTGACCCGCGACCGGGCGCAACTTCGTCTGGCATTCGCCTTCATCGGCGCGGCGGCACTCATCCAGGCAAGCCACGCCGAATACTACGCCTTTGCCACCTTGCACTGGAAGGCGATAAGCCTGACACCCGGCGTTATCGGCAGCGCATGGGCAACCGGCGTTGCCTCGGAAACCGTGCTCTTCCTCATTGCCGCGCGCTACTTTGCCGCCGAAAGGAATGCTGCCAGTTTTCTTATTCTTGGCGGACTCGGCGCGATTTGTCGCTGGCTAGCCATGAGCTCGAATCCTGGACCTTTGTTCCTCTTTTTGCTGCAGGCAATGCATGGCCTGAGTTTCGGTGCGACCTATTTTGGCAGCGTGCTGCTGCTCGGCGGCATTGCGCAGGAATCGCACAGAGCAAGGATGCAGGGCTGGCTCGCGTCTGCCTCGGCATTGAGTTTGGCGCTCGCAACTTTTGCGTCTGGCTGGCTGACGCGCTATTTTGGCGAAAAGGCCTATCTTGCCATGGCTGCTCTTGCCATGGCAGGCCTTGTGCTTGCCCTAGCCGCGAGAGCCATGAATCGGCGAATTGCAATATGAACCTGTGCGTCATCCCCAAAGCGCGCGCGCAGGCGGGTGCATGATCGAGCCCTCATAGCGAATTCCATCCGGGCGGTCGCGCGCAAGCAAAAGCGGGCCATCGAGATCAACAAAACGCGCGCGGGAAGCAAGCAGAAGCGCGGGCGCCATGGAAAGCGAGGTCGCGACCATGCTGCCAATCACCAGGTCAAACCCCAGTGCCTCCGCCTCGTCCGCAAGGGCCAATGCCTCGGTCAGTCCTCCCGTCTTGTCGAGCTTGATATTGATGACGTCGTAGCGCTCGCGCAACGCTTCGAGGGCACTGCAATCATGCACGCTCTCGTCGGCACAAATCGGTACAATATGCGGGACTTTTGCGAGTAAAGCATCGCCGCCCGCCGGGAGCGGCTGTTCGACCAAAAGCACGCCATGCTTTGCGCAAGCTTCGAGATTGCGTTCGAGATTGGTTTCTGCCCAGGCCTCATTGGCGTCCACGATGAGACTTGCATCGGGCGCGGCAGAGTGCACCGCCGCGAGCCGCTTCGCGTCGCCTTCGCCCGCGAGTTTGATCTTGAGAAGTGGCCGCGCGGCTGCCTTTGCTGCGGCCTTCGCCATTTCGTCCGGCGTACCAATCGAAATGGTGAAGGCCGTTGTGACCGGCTGGGGCGCCGGCACTCCGGCGAGGACATGGACTGGTATGCCGCTTTTCTTCGCCTCCAAATCCCAGAGCGCGCAGTCAATGGCATTGCGCGCGGCGCCAGGAGGAAGAAGAGTCTTGAGGACCGCGCGACCGGCGCCTGCCTCGATAGCCGCGCGCACCGACTCGATTTGGGCCAGCGACCTTTCTAGGCTCTCGCCATAGCGTGCGTAAGGAACAGCTTCTCCGCGCCCGCGAAAGCCTGCGTCTTCAATCGCCGCCATAATAACGGCCGCTTCCGTCTTGGCACCTCGCGAGATGACAAAGCTGCCCAAGATCGGAAAGCGTTCAATGGTGGCTGTGACTCTCAAGCTTTTCCACGCTTGATATGGAATATAAAGAGGCCATTTGTTGCCTCGTGGTGGACAAGCGTATCCCCTGTCTCGCGTAGGAGGTGCGGAATGTCGATGACGCTCAATGGGTCGGTGCATTCGACGACAAGACGGTCGCCATTCGCCAACTTTCGCAGCATTTTGCGTGTCCGTAGGACTGGCAATGGACAGGTCAGGCCGCGTAAGTCAAGAAGCATCGGGAAATCTCCAAAGGGCAAGTTGGGCGGAGATTCTGACTTTTCGAATAAGAGGGTGCGGGATGCGGAATACGCGTACCGCTAAACCTTGGTGGAGCATTGAATTATGCGGGTGATCGGCCTTGCGGGTTGGAGCGGCGCGGGCAAGACGACCTTGATCGTCAGGCTGATCCCGTATTTCCGCGGAACCGGCCTTTCCATCTCGACTCTCAAGCACGCGCATCATGCGTTCGATGTCGATCAGCCAGGCAAGGATTCCTACCTGCATCGCGAGGCCGGGGCCAGCGAGGTTTTGGTCGCCTCGTCCCGGCGTTTCGCGCTCATGCACGAGCTGCGCGGGGCAGAGGAGCCTGGCCTCGCCGCATTGTTGCGCCGCATGACGCCTGTCGATCTCATTCTGGTCGAAGGCTATAAGCGCGATCCCCATGCCAAGATCGAAGTCCACCGTATTGGCAATGCGAAGCCATATCTCTATCCTGAAGACGCAACGATTGCTGCACTTGCGACCGACGCGACAGAAGGTCTGCCGTCGCATTTGCCGCACGCCCATCTCGACGACATTGTATCCATCGCGCGCCTCATACTGGCACATGCCTCGCCGTTTGAGGAAGCGCTGGCGCGCCTCGAAAAGGGGTGAGCATTGTAAGTTTATCCGATTTGGGGGGATACGATGCGCGTAATAGCTGAGCGCAGCTGGCTAATAGCATAAAACCAAATTTCCTGTTATCGCGCTCCGGTCAATGTCCAATACGACGAATGGAAACAGAAGATAATGAACGATGCCACGCGAGCCGCCCGCATTTCAAGGCAGAGCGCGATGAGGTTCATCGTGCTGCTTGGCATCGTCAGCCTGTTTGCGGACATGACCTATGAAGGCGCGCGCAGCGTTACCGGCCCATATCTCGGCGTGCTTGGGGCGAGCGGCGCTGTCGTCGGTTTTGTCGCCGGATTTGGCGAATTTTTGGGCTATGGATTGCGGCTGCTATCTGGGTATCTCACCGATCGCACAGGTAGCTATTGGGCGATCACAATCATCGGCTACGGAGTCAATCTTATGGCCGTGCCGCTCCTTGCGTTGACGAACCGCTGGGAGCTTGCGGTTCTCTTGATCGTGCTTGAGCGGGCGGGCAAGGCGATCCGCACCCCCGCACGGGACGCGATGCTGTCGCATGCGGGCAGCCAGACCGGGCTTGGCTGGGGCTTGGGCCTGCATGGCGCGCTCGACCAAACGGGCGCCATTCTCGGGCCCCTGATTGTCAGCGCGGCGCTGTTTTGGAAGGGCGGCTATCAGACCGGATTCGCGATTCTCGCAATCCCGGCCGTCTGCGCGATGATTTTGCTCTTGACCGCGCGCTATTCTTATCCGCGTCCGCGCGATCTCGATGTGGCGCCCCCCGGTTTGACGGCTGGTCATTTGCCGGGTTTGTTCTGGGTCTACGCCGCCGCCGCCGCCCTAATCGCGGCGGGCTATGCCGACTTTCCGCTAATCGCTTTTCATTTCGGCAAATCCGCTTTGATCTCGCCGGTTTGGATCCCCATTACTTATTCACTCGCCATGGCAGCCGAAGCGACGGCGGCTTTGCTCCTCGGCCGCTTGTACGACCGGATTGGCATCGGCGCGATGACCCTCGCCACTTGCGCCTCGGCGCTGAGCGCTCCCCTCGCCTTCCTCGGGTCTCCGGCCGCAGCGACGACCGGCGTGGTGTTGTGGGGCATCGGCATGGGCGCACAGGGATCGGTGATGCGCGCCGCCATCGCGCCACTCGCTCCCGCTTCGAAACGCGGTACCGCCTATGGCATTTTCAATGCAGCCTATGGCCTTGCCTGGTTCGCAGGCAGCAGTTTGCTCGGCGTGCTTTATGGCTGGTCCGTGGTGGCAGTCGCCACAGCTTCCACTTTGCTGCAGATCGCCGGAATTGTGATTCTCTGGCGGATTTCGCGCTCAGCGCCTGCGCATTGCCGCCGCGAGCGGCTTTAGGAGCGGCATCAGGACCGCGCCATGAGTTCGAGGGTCAAGCCATAGATGCGCAACCGGCTTTCTTCTGGCATTGTGGCGAGGGTTTCGAGATATACCTGACCCGCATTGCACATTTTTTCGTCGCTGATCGCGGGATTGCTCACTGTGCCGTCGAGCAGGGCCCCAATTTCCTGGCTGCCAAGCCCTTTGGCGCCCAATAATTGTTCGAGCGCATCGAATTCCGCCACGGTTGGCGCGTCCCTCTGCACGCGCTTCGATTCGCCATCGTAGATGGCATCGATGCCGGCGACCGCCATCTCCGCGACAAGTTTGCGGTTCTGCGCGGCAAATTCGAGATAGCCGGAACCCTCGCCGCCGGAGAGATAATCGGCGCACAGGCGGGGATCCTTGGCGGCGAGGGCCTTCAACATTGCGCGCTGCAGTTCGAAAATGCGCTCCAGCGCCGCCTCCCCGGCCTTGGCCGCCAAGACGCCGCGGGAAAGCCGCAACGTGCGCACGGCTTCCGCCATATGCAGGTCGGCGCTTCCCATCTCGCCGCTGGCGGCAGAGCGCTTCGCAACGGCCGCGAGAAATGACTCATATTCTGAAGGAAAATCGGCTTTCAGCCGTTCAAAAAAAACCGCATATTCCGGTGCCCCTTTGAGCATATTTAGGAATACGCGGCGCACGGCTTCGATATTTTCAACCTGCCCCTCCGGACGCGCGGACGCCGTTGCGGTCAAAGAAGTAGACGGCGGTTCCGGTCGAATCGCCTTCTTCAGCAGGGCCGCCCCGGTAAAGATTCCGGCAAAGACGGCAAGGCCCAAAAGCACGAGCCGCAAGATGTTCACTTTGCAAAACTCCCTGCACGAACAAGGCAACGAGCAGCCAACCTTGCCCAAAACAATGGGAGCGGGCAAGTCCCTGCATTGCTGGACCTTGGCCGGACGATTCCCGCGGCCCGTCTTGCCTCGCGGCTGCTTGAACCAAGAGAGGCCGGGCATTCTTTCCCCAAATTCCAACTTCGAACCCCTTCGGGTCGGTCAACGGCGCCCAAGGGCCCGTCAATCGGAGCACAAGGACTGTTGACTGGGGACGCCGAGGACGCCGGCCAACACCGTTCGGGCACGCGGAAGTATGCCGATGGACTACGTTCGAGGCGTACGGATGTTGCGCGGCGTTGTTCCGCGCGCGAAGGCTTTTCGTGCGAACGGAGCTGGGTGAATGTGTCGGTCCGTACGCTCGGTCGTGGTCTGCGTGCGTAGTCAGCCCAGACGGAGTGCGGCGACGCGGCCGGCAAATTCTCGAACAGGCCAGCAAAAACCTTGCCCAGGAAAGGGCCTGCCCGGCATTTGAAGACAACGCCCCCCGACCTCCCGTTCCGTGCTCAAGGCTTCGCGCGGCGCCTTACAACACGTCAACGACGCCGCGATTCCTGCCGCGGGCGACTTTGGACTAGGCTCGCCAATGCTGCAAATAGGTAAGACTATTCCTCGGCGTTTGGCTTGCGCCAACGGCGATACAGGTAATATCCGCCGCCGAGTAGTGCGAGATAGCAAAGGCCCGCGCCCGCGACCGGGCCGGGAGCACCCCAGCCATAATGATGACCTTTACCGCCATCGCGCGCAACACAGGGGGATGCGGCCAATATGAGAACAAGGGCAGCAGCGAGAAGTTTCTTTGGTTGCATACGCATAAATGTTCTCCCCTCTTGGAGGAAAAGTCGGGGGCGCTTACGCGCGCCTGTCACCGATCACAATATTCGTCATTCCTTAGACTTCTTTTTTTTAAACTAAATTCTGATCGCCCGCTTAACCCAAATGGGTTGCGCGTAACCCAAATGGGTTAAGTTTGTCGTGATTTAATGCGTTAGGGGAAAATCGGTTGAGTTGTTCAGCCGAGGATTCTCATCACCGCACTGCGGCGACATCGTCGGCGAGTTCTTGCCATGGCATCGCATTCAGTTCGCAGGCGGGCGATGCCACGATTCCGAAGACTGGCTCGACCGGCGCATTCAGCCCGAGTCTTCGAAGGTAGCGCGTCCGGTAGCCTGACAGCCGGGTCCGCCACACGGGCTGGTCCGGGTATTTTTGCCCCCTAAAAAAGAAAAAGAATTGGTCCTCGCCCGAGGCCAAGCGCCGAAGGGCATCCTGCTGCCAGCCCTGAAATGCTACCTCGGCGATTAACAATTGACATCTATTCGAACGAGCTAACACGCCGATTCCATTTACGCCATCGTCTTGAAACCCGTGCCGGGCGGCAAACGCGGCTATCTGCGTTCTCACCATCTCGTCATGTTGTTCGAACACGGATTGGCTCCTGGCGGCAATGACCTTGAACGAGAGGGTCAAGATTAACAGGCCGATGAGGAGCAGCTTAGGAGCGAGCGAAGAATTCACGGCGAACCCTGATCAAGTTGATCCCGACAATTGCCGAAAGGTCGAGGAAGCTAGCGATGCTTGCCCCAACCGTGCCGTGAATAAGCTCAAAATATTCGGGATGAAGACCGATGAGCGCGACGCGGGTGACATTGAATACGATCACGGCAGAGCATGCCGCAAGACACCACCAGATATCGTTCGGGACGGCCGGGACCGAAAGGCCTGGGGAAAAAGGGCCACGCCCAATCACTTCGGCGGGGCCGGAGAAAAGTTCAAGGGACAATTCCTGGCGATGGGCATGCGGCCGCCTTACAATCTGTAGCGACTACAGACTCAAGCCCTCCCGGCACCGCACTCCATGACCAACCCGATGATCCAGATCGGCGAACTCTCCCGCCGCACCGGCTGCAATATCGAAACGATCCGCTATTATGAGCGTATCGGGCTGCTGCCGATCCCGCCGCGTCGCGGCCGCTACCGGCACTACAGCGGGGATGAGCTCGCCCCCCTCGGCCTCGAGTGGTGGTGCGAGGCGCGCGTCGACACCATGGTCCGCTACGACGACGTCACCTGGGGGAAGATCAAGCGCGCCGGCTGCCGGATGATCTTCTTCGGCGTCGAGTCCGGCATCGACGAGACCCTGCGCGCGCTGCAGAAGGATCTCACCGCCGACGCGGCGCTGACCCCCGCCCGTCGCTGCCGCGAGGGGGGGAACCC